>JANNKG010000535.1:0-5954 GCA_031396185.1 Burkholderiales bacterium
GCGCCCTGGCTCAACGGCAGGTTGAGGCTCTTCTCCGCCCACTTGAGCACGATGAACTGCAGCGTGGCGCCAGCGCCCCAGAAAAGTGTCGACGTGGCGAGCGAGATCTGGCCCAGCTTGTCGCGCCATAGCGTGGTGAAGCAGTTGGCGAAATCGACCATCAGGCGCATCGGGTTGCGCTCCTGGTGCGAGTAACGCGCGCCGGTGTCGGGGATGGCGAGGTTGAACATCGCCGCGATGACATAGATCACCGCGATCACCGTGATCGCGGCTTCCGGCGCCGTGTTGATGCTGGTTTCGAAGATTGGCAGGTCGACGTGCAACAGCGACGCCGAGATTCGCGGCCCGATGAGGATCCCGCCCAGCAGCGTGCCCAGCACGATCGAGGCGACCGTGAGCCCCTCGATCCAGCCGTTGGCGACCACCAGCTGCTCGGGGGGCAGGAGCTCGGTGAGGATGCCGTACTTGGCGGGGGAATAGGCGGCGGCGCCGAGCCCGACCACCGAGTAGGCGAACAGCACCATCCAGTAGGCCGGCATGTTGCCCAGGTGCATGAACTCGTTGAACAGGATCAGCGCGCAGCCGACCACCTTGATCGAGTTGGTGATGAACATCACCCGGCCCTTCGGCATCGAGTCAGCGAAGGCGCCGACCACGAACGCGAGCACCACGTAAGAAATGGTGAAGAAGAATTTCAGCAGCGGCGTAAGCCAGGCGGGGCCGTCGAGGTGCACCAGCATCGCGATGGCGGCGATCAGCAGGGCGTTGTCGGCGAGCGACGAGAAGAACTGCGCCGCCATGATGGTGTAGAAACCTTTTTTCATGGCGCCGATTTATAGCACACGGCAGTCAGTCAGCTTCCCGCGGCGTGGTGGAGCCACCATTCGCGGAAGGCCGCTGGCGACAAGGCGTGGCTCACGGCGTGGCCTTGCGCGATGTCGCAGCCGAGGCGCCCGAGCTCGGCCAGCGTCGGCTGCGTCTCGGCGCCCTCGGCCACCACCCGCAGGCCGAAATGGTGGCCGAGGTCGATTGCCGAGCGCACCAGGGCCATGTCGCCGCGCTCGTCGAGCATGGCGCGCACGAAGGGGCGATCGATCTTGATCTCGTCGATCGGGAAGCGGCGCATGTGGGAAAGCGACGAGAATCCCGACCCGAAGTCGTCGATCGACAGCTGCACGCCCACGCCTTTCAGGCGGGTGAGGATCGCCACCGAGCGCTCCGCGTCCACGATCATCGAGCTTTCGGCGATCTCGAGCACCACGTCGGAGGCGGGGACACCCCAGGTCCTGATGCTCTGGTCGACGACCGAGGGCAGCTCGCGGTCGGTGAGGGTGGCAAGCGACAGGTTCATGGCGATGCGCGGGGCGATGCCGGCGGCGCGCCACTGCGCCGCCTGGCGCAGCGCCGCGTTGAGGATCCAGTGCGTGAGCGAGGAGATCAGCCCGGTACGCTCGGCGATGCCGACGATGGTCGGCGCGTTGACCTCGCCCGACTTGAGATGGCGCCAGCGAACCAGCGCCTCGACGCCCACTGCGCGGCGACTGGCAAGTTCCACCTGCGGCTGGTAGTGCAGCTCGAGCTCGTTGGCGCGAATGGCGCGCTCGAGGTCGAGGTCCAGGCCGCGGTACACCTCGGTCTCGACCTGGTCATCGGGCTGCATCACGTGATAGCCCTCCTCGCGCGTGGCGGCGATATGGCGCGCGACATCCGCGGCCATCAGCAGCTCGGCGGGGTCGAACCCGTGCTCGGGCAGGGTCGCCACGCCGACGCACGGGCGCAGCACCGCGGAGCCACCCTCGTGGGCCATCGGGCGGTCGAGCGCGCGCAACAGCTTTACCGCGGCCAGCACTGCCTGGCTCGGATGGGAGAGCCGCGGCAGGACCACGCAAACCTGTTCGTCGGACAGTGGGGCGACGCGATCCTCGGGGCGCAGCGCCTTGCGAAGCCGGTCGACGACGAGTGTCATGGTGGTCGCCGGCGCAGGCCCGCGCAGCAGGGCCTGGAGCCGGTCTACGCGGCGCAGCTCGAGGATCAGGACGGCGAGGCGACCGTCGGTTGCGCGCGCGACCGCGGTCTCGCGGTCCAGGAACTTGAGCACCTCGGCGCGCGCATCGGGCTCGATGGCCTCGGCGGCGAAGGCGGGATCGGCGGGAGGCGGCGACGACATCGTAAAGATCAGGCCAGGTAGAAATCGGCAAGGTTCAGGCCGTAGGCACCCGGCGCGAGCCCGCGCTTGATGAATGCCGGCGCGTCGCCGCCCATCATCGGGTCGTAGAGCAGATCGACCATGGTCGGGAACGGCGCCGGCGTCTTGTCGGGCCCGGTCACCACCAGCACGCGGGGCTTGAGCCGTCGCACCTTGCTGTGTTCCACGACCACCGCGACCTCGCCCGAGGACAGCTCGATCAGCGAGCCCACCGGAAACACGCCGACCGAAGACACGAACTGCTGCACCAGCGCCTCGTGAAAAAATTCGCCGCCCCACGCGGTGATGTTGCGCAGTGCCTCATAGGAGGACACCGCAGCGGCGTAGGGCCGGTGGTTGGTGAGCGCCGCGAAGCAGTCGACGATGCCGGACATGCGCCCGAAGACGCCGATCTCCTCGCCCACCAGGCTTCGCGGGTAGCCGCTGCCGTTCATGCGCTCGTGGTGCTGCTCGATGCCGTGCAGGATCTCGGCGTCGAAGCCCGGCGTCTCGGACAGGATTGCGAGGCCGTGCGCGACGTGCCCCTTGGCTGCCTCAAACTCCTCGTCGGTAAGGCGCCCGGGCTTGTCGAGCAGGCCGCGTGGAAGGCGCATCTTGCCGATGTCGAGCAGCAAGCCCACTTGCGCGAGGTGTGCCAGCTGCGCCTTCGGAAATCCGAGGTGGCGCCCGAATGACGTGAGGTAGACCGAAACCTGCAGGCCGTGACCGTAGGTCGCGATGTCCTGCTCGCGCAGGCGCGCCACCCACATCAGCGCCTGGGGGTTGCGCACGATGCTCTCGACCATGTCGTCGACGATGTCCTCGACGCGCTCGACTTCAAAGGATTTACCGAGCCGGATATCGGACATCAACTTCTCGAGCAGGTTGGAGGCCTGATCCACCAACTCCCGGGCGCGGGGCGCTTCCTCCTCGACAGTGGTCTGGTTCACATAGGTCTGGACCTGGGTGCCGGGTGGCAGGAGGGCCGCTCGCGCCTCGAATTCCTGGGGTGTCTCGGCCATCTCCGGGGGCAGCGGAGCGCCCGCGACGGCGTGCTTCTCGCGCCGGGAGCCGAAGAGCCCGCGGAAGCCGGACACCATGCGCCCGAGCATGCCGTCGCCGTCATCCGCGCCGTTGCCCGGGTGTCCACCGGGATACTTGCCGGAGCCGCGGCGCGCAACATCCTCCAGCTTGACCACGCGCCCGCCGCGTGCGTGCGGCCGCCCTTCGGGCGGATCGATGCGTGGAGGTGGCGGCGGCGAGTCCCGGGAAGGACCTGACGACGCGACGACGCTGGCGCCCAGCGGCCCCTTGCGCGCGCCCATCGGAGGCACGGTATGGGTGGTGCTGGGCGGCGCAGGCTGGAACTCGTCGCCTACCGATCGCGCGCGATCGACCATCACGTACTCGCAGTGACTGCGCAGCGCCGCGATCTGCTCCTGGTCGTCGACCAAGAAGCCCTGTAGCAGGAACGGCGTATCGACCCACGGCCGGTCGAGGTCGGCGACGAACATGCCGACCTTGAGGTCCGTGGTGAAAATCTTGGTCGCCATTTCACAGTCATTCTAAACTGCAAACATGCGCAAGATCCTCGAAGGCGTGCGGGTTCTCGACCTGACCCGCGTGCTTGCCGGCCCCTGGGCCACCCAGAACCTCGCCGACTTCGGCGCGGAGGTCATCAAGGTCGAGCGGCCGGGGCAGGGCGACGACACACGCAAGTGGGGACCGCCCTTCCTCAAGGACCGCGACGGCCGGGACACCCGCGACGCCGCCTACTTTCTCGCGTGCAATCGCGGAAAAAAGTCGATCACCCTCGACCTGGCGCATCCCCGCGGGGGCGAGCTGGCGCGCGCCCTCGCGTTGAAGAGCGACGTGCTGGTCGAGAACTTCAAGGTCGGCGATCTCGCTCGCCACGGGCTCGACTACGCCGCCCTTCGCCTCGACAATCCCCGCCTGGTGTACTGCTCGATCACCGGCTTCGGCCAGGACGGCCCGTACCGCGACCGTCCGGGATACGACTTCATGGTGCAGGGCCTGGGCGGGCTCATGAGCGTGACCGGCGAACGCGACGACCTGCCCGGCGGCGGGCCGCAGAAAGTCGGCGTGGCGGTTTCCGACCTCTTCACCGGCATGTACGCCACTTCCGCGATCCTGGGTGCGCTGCTCGAGCGCGAAAAGAGCGGGCTGGGGCAGCGCATCGACCTGGGCCTGCTCGACGTGCAGGTGGCGATGCTTGCGAACCTGAGCTCGAGCTATTTCGTTTCGGGGTCCGCACCCGGGCGGATGGGCAACGCGCACCAGAACATCGTCCCGTACCACGTCTTTGCGAGTGCCGACGAGTTCCTCATCGTCGCGGTCGGCAACGATGGCCAGTTCGCCCGCTTCTGCGAGGTGGTTGGCGCCCCCGAATGGGCCCAGGATCCGCGATTCGCCAGCAACCCGCAGCGGGTCCGCCATCGCGATCTGCTGGTGGGGATGATTGCCGAACGCCTCGGCCAGCGCCCGGCGCGCGAATGGCTCGCGGCACTGGAGCCGGCGGGAGTGCCGTGCGGGCCGATCAACGACCTGGCGCAGGTGTTCGCCGACCCCCAGGTACGCCACCGCGGCATGCAGGTGAGCGCGCCGCACCCTGCGGCAGGCCAAGTGACGATGGTCGCAAACCCGGTCAAGTTCTCGGCCACGCCCATAACCCACGACCGCGCACCGCCGCTGCTGGGCGAGCACACGGCGGAAATTTTGCGCGACGTCCTCGGCATGGACCCTGCCGCGATCCGGGACTTGAGCGAGGAAGGCGTGGTGTGAGCGATATCGAAGCCCTGCGCCGCGACGTGGCGAACGCCAACCGCATTCTCGAGCGCCTCGGCCTGTCCCACGCTTTCGGACACGCCAGCGCCCGCATTCCCGCCACCAACACGTTCCTGCTTCCGACGCGACGCAGCCCGGGCTTCGCCGCGGGCGACGCCTTGCTGGTGATCGATACCGAGGGCCGGATCGTCTCGGGCGAGGGGGAGCCGAACAGCGAGTTCTGGATCCATGCGCGCCTCTATGCCGCGCGCCCCGACGTAGGCGGCGTGGTGCACGCGCATCCGCCGGCGTGCGTCTGCCTCACGCAGATCGGCGAACCCCATCGGGTGGTGCACAACCAGGGAGGAATCTTCGCGGCGGGAGTGCCCGAGTATTCACGCATCGGGTTGATCCGCACGCGCGAGCTGGGCGACCTGGTGGCCCTCGCGGTGGGAGCCGGCATCGCCACGATGATGCGCGGGCACGGCATCACCACCGCATTTCCAGACGTGCGCTCGGCGACCGTCGCAGCCTGCTACCTCGAGGAAAGCGCGGCGCTGCAGTTGCGCATGCTGGCGGCCGCGGGGGGTGACGCCTCGAGGCTGCGCACTTACACGAAGGAAGAGGCCGAATCGCTGCGCGACCAGGTCACCGGGAACGTCGCCAAGCGCGCCTGGGAATATTTCACCGCAGTCGCGGACGCCACTCCCATTGGTGGCGGGCAGCGGTAAGCGGCGGTACTTGGGCATCGGGGCATGCAAGCGTGGGTTTGGAACGCAGAGGATCGCAGAGGGAACGCAGAGGAAAGCAAAGGAAAGCAAAGCTTAACTGCGATAGTGTTCGCAGCTTCCCGAATGGTCGACGTTTTTTCCTCTGCGTTCCCTCTGCGTATCCTCTGCGTTCCCATGCCCGACTCGGAGTTCGTGGCCTGACGGGGCAACTCGGGAAACACCGGCCAGAACGCCTGAAACCTTCCTCGGCGGCC
>JANNKG010000540.1:0-2275 GCA_031396185.1 Burkholderiales bacterium
TGAAGCGCCTGATCGACGAGTTCAAGCTGACCCACGAGGAGGCCGCGCGCGCGGTGGGTCGCTCGCGGGCCGGCGTGACGAACCTGCTGCGCCTGATCGAGCTGGCGCCGGCGGTCCAGGCGATGCTGCTTGATGGGCGCATCGACATGGGCCACGCGCGCGCCTTGCTCGCGCTGTCGAAGGCCCGCCAGGTCGAGTTGGCCGAACAGGTGGCCGCAAAAGGCCTGTCGGTTCGTGAAACCGAGCGCCTGGTGCAGCATGCGGCCCAGCCGCCATCAAAGGCGAAGCGAGCGCCCGCCCGGCTCGATTCCGACAGCCGCCGGCTCCAGGAGGAGCTCTCGGAATCATTGGGTGCGACCGTACACCTCAAGCCGCGCGGAACCGGAAAAGGCTCGGTCGTGATCGACTATTCGAGCCTTGACGAGCTCTCCGGGATCATCAAACGGTTGCGCAGGAATTGAAGCCGCACTCTTCATGCTGCACTGCAAGAACTTTTGACGCTCCGGCCCGTGAATCGCTATAATCGAGCGGTTTCGCTTCGCGGGCCCCAGATGGTTTTCAAACCCCAGATGAGGCCCATCCGCATCGTCTTGCAGTGGCAACTCATCGTCACCGCGGTCCTCGCGATGTTGGCATTGCTCCTCTGGGGTGGGGACGGCGCTATTTCCGCCGCCCTCGGAGGCCTGGTCAACGTGATCGCGGGATGGGTGTACGGGTGGCGGGTATCGCAGGGCGAAGCGCGCAATGCCGGGGAGGCACTCCGGACGATGTTCAGGGCCGAAGGCATTAAGGTGCTCCTGATCGTGGTCCAGTTGTGGATGGTGCTTGCGACGTACAGGGACATCGTGCACGTGGCGTTCTTCGCGACGTTCGTGGTCACGGTGGGGGTTTTCGCAGCGGCGATCGCCGTGCGCGACCCTGAAAAACAAACGACAACATAGAAGATACGCATGGCTGCCCAGTACCAGAACCCTTCGGAATACATCGGCCACCACCTCACGTTCGCAGCCAAGCCCCTCGGCGAGGGAGGCTTCTGGACGCTGCACCTCGATACGATGATCGTGTCGGTGCTGCTGGGATTCATCGGAATCGGTTTCTTCTGGTGGGTGGCAAAGGGTGCGACCCCGGGAGTGCCGACCAGGCGCCAGGCGTTCGTGGAGTTGGTCTTCGACTTCATCACCGGGCAGGTGAAGGGCATCTTCCACGGCGACCCCCACAAGTTCGTCGCACCCCTCGCGTTTACCGTCGCGCTTTGGGTGGTGTTGATGAACTCGATGGATTTCCTCCCGGTGGATTGGATCGCCGCTGTCACCGGCGCCCTCGGCGCCTCCCATGGCTTCCGGATCGTGCCGACGGCGGATGTGAACACCACGTTCGCACTCGCGCTCACCGTCTGGGTCTTGATGATCGGCTTCGCGTTCAAGGTGAAAGGCGTGGGCGGGTTCGTTCACGAGCTTTTCTGCGCGCCGTTCGGCGCCAACCCGCTGCTCTGGCCGCTTAATTTCCTCTTCAATATCGTCGAGTACATCTCCAAGCCGTTGTCGCACTCGCTGCGCCTCTTCGGCAACATGTACGCCGGCGAGATCATCTTCCTGCTCCTCTGGATCATGGCCACGATCGGCGTGTTCGGCACGATCGCCGCATGGGTCCTGGGCTCGGCGTGGGCCGTGTTCCACATCCTCATCGTCGCCCTCCAGGCCTACATCTTCATGATGCTCACCATCGTCTACATCCAGATGGCGCACGAGGGCCACTAGGTTTCACTGTCTCCAACGCATTACCAACCGACATCGCAGGTCATCACCGAAAGGACAACGACAAATGGACCCGAAACTTCAAATGCTCGCCCTGATCCAGGCCTACACCGGGGTCGGCATCGGCCTCATGATCGGCTTGGGCGCCCTCGGCGCTTGCATCGGCGTGGGCATCATGTGCAGCCGCTTCCTCGAGGGCGCCGCGCGCCAGCCTGAGCTCATGCCGCAACTCCAGGCCAAGGTGTTCCTGCTGCTCGGCCTGATCGACGCGTCGTTCATCATCGGCGTGGGCCTCGCGATGTTCTTCGCGTTCGCCAACCCGCTCACCGTCGGCTTCCGCTAAACCAACGGATCCCGCAAGGGAGCTAGCGCCATGAATCTGAACTTCACGATGTTCGCGGAGGCGGCGGTCTTCGTCACCTTCATTCTCGCGACCAAGGCCTGGATCTGGCCGATGCTCCTCACGAAGATCGAGGCCCGCCAGAAGACGATCGCCGACGGCCTCGCCGAGGCCGAGCGCG
>JANNKG010000559.1:0-7741 GCA_031396185.1 Burkholderiales bacterium
AGGTGAAGTACCGCAAGACGGGCACCACGGCGTGGGCCCAGGGGCTGGGCATGTGGTACGACGCTCGCGACACGCAGTGCCGCGGCAGCCTCGTGAACCTCACCCCCGCCACGGACTACCAGGTCGAGTTCAACCTCCCCGGGCAGGCGGCCACCCGCGGCCTGGCCTTCAAGACCTGGTCGAACCAGCGCCCGGTAGCCAAGACGATCACCGTCAGTGGCGGCTCGGGCACGCTCAATGTCGCCGAGAGCGGCACCGCGGCCGGCTATGTCGTCTACGACGGCAAGGGCGCGACCCTCGACGGGCAGAACACCGCCCAGTACAACGTGACGATCAACGCGTCGTACGTGATCCTGAGGGGTCTCAATCTCAAGGGCGCCAAGCAGGATGCGATCCGCATCTCGCCCAACGTGAAGGATGTCGTGATCGAGGACAACGACATCAGTGGCTGGGGACGCACGCGTGACGGCAAGTGGGGAGCCGACATGGACTCCGGGATCCGCGCCGTCTGTGCCACGCCGACGCTGGAGCGCGTCACCATCCAGCGCAACAAGATCCACGACCCGCGTTACGGCGCCAACAGCTGGTCCGATGGCCACCCGGCGGGACCGCAGGCGATCACCATCAGCTATTGCGCCGGCAACCACGTGATCCGCCACAACGACATGTACAGCAACAACGGCAACCAGTTCAACGACGTGATCGGCGGCGAAGATAACTTCACCAAGACCGGCTTTCCGAACGCCGACACCGACATCTACGGCAACCGCCTCGCCAACGCCTGGGACGACGGCATCGAGGCCGAAGGTGCGAATGAGAACGTGCGCATCTGGGGCAACTACATCGACAGGACCGCCATCGGCATCGCCACCACGGTGGCTTCGGTCGGCCCGCTTTACATCTTCCGCAACGTCTACAACCGCAACCAGTTCCTGCAAAGCGCCACCACCAACCCCGACGCGGATGACCGCCAGGTGTTCCTCAAGTCGGGCTCGGACTCGAGCCTCGGCAACGGGCGGCGCTACGTGTTCCACAACACCATGCTGCAGGCGACCCGGTCGGGCGCGCAGTATCCGCTCGGTGCAGGCGCGGCGATCGGCGGCACCGGATCGAGCCAGCCGATCAACAACACCTGGTCGAAGAACAACATCTACCACCTGTGGAAGCCGAACGGGGTTGCCTACCAGTACGGCACCGGCAACGTCTTCGCCAACGACCTGTACAACGGCTCACCGGGCGAGGCCACCTACACGGGCGGCATGGTGGGCACGCCGGTGTATGCGCCGGGCAACGGCTGGGCGAGCGAGGCGGGCGGGATGTACCAGCTCGCGGCCGCCAGCCCCGGCTTCGGCCGCGGCGTCCGCATCGCCAATTTCAACGACGGCTCGGCGACCCCGGATGTCGGCGCGCACCAGGCGGGAACGGCAGCGATGAAGTTCGGCGTAGCCGCTTCCTCGGGTTCGGCCGTCGGCGGCGCTACCGCGACGCCTCCGCCGACGACGCCGCCCCCCACGACGCCGCCCCGCACCGTGGCGCCCCCGGGGACGCCGCCCCCCGCGACAACTCCGCCGAGCGCCTTCACGCTCACGGTAATGCGCGCGGGCCCTGGCACCGGGACGGTGAAGTCGACGTCTGCAGCCATCAACTGCGGAACCAGCTGCACAGCCAGCGTCAAGAGCGGAGTGGCGGTCACGCTGGCTTCGACTCCCGGGTCAGGCTCGGTCTTCGCGGGCTGGAGCGGTGGCGGGTGCTCCGGGCGAGGGCTGTGCACCACGACGATGAACGCGGCCAAGACAGTGACGGCGACTTATTCGACACGCTAACGATTACATTGGGACGCAGCACGCAGGGAGTGTGTAGACGTACCAGGGGGCCCTTCGGGGCCCTTTTTTTTGGTCCGTAGGAATCGTCCCACATAGTCCGTAAGGACTAGCGTGACGAAAAGCGTCACCAACGTGATGCAAAGGTTGGTTCATACACTGGTCCTACTGAGCGGTACTGTCCGCCGGAAAAAAAGGCTTCATGGACGCGACCATCTATCAAGACGGGACGTACCTCTCCAACAATCCGGGTTGGCACGCCAACGATTCGGGCTGGAAGGCGGGGCACATCGCGAACATGCTGAAGCGACATCAGCTCTCCCCGGCGACCGTATGCGAAATCGGCTGCGGCTCCGGCGAAGTGTTGGTGCAGCTCGCCTCGAAGCTCGCCCCGGGGACGCGGTTCGCCGGATACGACATTTCCGCCGATGCCCACGCGCTGAGTTCGCGCAAGGCAGGGGGCAACCTGCAGTTCACGCTGGCCGACCTGCTCGAGGGCGACTCGCACTTCGACCTGGCGCTGGGCATCGACGTGTTCGAGCACGTCGAGGACTGCTTCGGATTCGTCCGCAAGTTGCATGCCCGGGCGCGCCATACCATCTTCCACATTCCGCTGGACCTTTCGGTGTTCTCGCTCGCGCGCAGCGACAAGCTGATGTCGCTGCGCCGCTCGGTCGGGCATATCCATTACTACAGCAAGGAGACCGCACTCGCGCTCCTGCGCGACGCGGGCTACAAGGTGGTCGACCATTGCTACACCTCGGGAGCGACCGAGCTCCAGCACCTCGGGTGGAGGACGCAGTTGATGAGCGTGCCGCGCAACGCGCTCTACGGAATCAACCCCGACCTCGCCGCGCGATGGTTTGGCGGCTATTCGCTGCTGGTGCTGGCGGAGTAGCGGTGGGAGATTTCTTCATGGCGAGCATCCTCATCGTGGACGACGATCCCGCGAGCCGGCTTGCCGTGCAGGAAGCGCTGCGGCCCCTGGGCACCCGGTTGGTGATGGCCGCCTCCGGCGAGGAGGCGCTGCGCTGCGTGCTCGACGAAGACTTCGCCGCGATCCTGATGGACGTGCGCATGCCCGGCATCGACGGCTTCACCACTGCCCGGATGATCCGCGAGCGCAGCCGCGCAACCAACACGCCGATCATCTTCCTCACCGCGGCCAAGGAGGACCTGGGCGCGATGTTCCGCGGCTACCAGGCAGGCGCCGTCGATTACCTGGAAAAGCCGGTGATCCCGGAGATCATGCGGTCGAAGCTCGCGGTGTTCGTCGGCCTGCACGACATGAATCGAATCCTTTCCGCGGAGCTGGACGAGAGAAACCTCACCGAACAGCGCTTGCGTGCGTCGGAAGAGAACCTGCGCGCCCTGGCCGCGCGCCTCCAGTCGATCCGCGAGGAGGAACGGATCCACATCGCCCGCGAGATCCATGACGAGCTGGGACAGGCGCTCACCGGATTGAAGTTCGACATCAATGCGCTCGGCAAGGCGCCGGACGCGGCGGGGCCCGACGCGATCGCCGAGGCCAAGCGCGGCGCCTGCCTGCAGATCGACCGCATCATCAACTCGGTGCGGCGCATCGCCACGGGCCTGCGTCCCGAAGTGCTCGACGAGATGGGGCTGGCGGCCGCCATCGAGTGGCAGGCGCGCGAATTTTCACGGCGCACCGGAATTCGCTGCGTGCTCGACACCACTGCGGGCTTCACCGATCCCGACAAGGAACGGAGCACGGCGCTATTCCGGATCTTCCAGGAACTGCTGACCAACGTGGCGCGCCATGCGAATGCAACCCGGGTGGCAGTCACCCTGGAGGAGTCGGAAACGATTGGACTGAGGGTCGAAGATAACGGCCGCGGAATACAGGAAAAGGAATTCGAGAGCCCCAGGTCACTGGGAGTCCTCGGATTGCGCGAAAGGGTGCTCGCCTTTGGCGGATCGATCGATGTAAAGGGCGCGGAAGGGAAAGGAACCACGGTTTCCGTGAGCATCCCGAGCCTCGTCCAACAACCGGTATTCAGCGCATGAGCTTTGCTACCTCCCCTGTACTCCATGGCCCTCACTGCGGTCGCGTGAAGGTTCTCATTGCCGACGACCATCCCGTCGTGCGGCAGGGGCTCAAGATGATGTTGAGCTCGGACCCCGAAGTCGAAGTCGTCGGCGAAGCGCGCGACGGTGACGAGGCCTTCGACATGGCGCATAAAGTCGATTGGGACGTGGCCGTGCTCGACTACTCGATGCCCGGGCGCGGCGGCGTCGAGCTGCTCACCGATGTGAAGCACGACTATCCCGACCGGCCGGTACTGATCCTCTCGATCTATCCTGAGGATCCGCACGGCCTGCGCGCTCTCAAGGCGGGGGCAGCCGGCTACATCACCAAGGAAAGCGCCGGCGAAGAGCTCACTGCGGCGGTGAAGAAAGTGGCCACCGGCGGGCGCTACATCAGCTCGTCGCTCGCCGAAAAGCTCGCGATGAGGCTCACGCCCGAGCAGGAGCGCCCGCCCCACGAGCGCCTCTCCGACCGCGAATACCGTGTCATGTGGCTGCTGGCCTCCGGCAAGACCCTGCACCAGATCGCCGAAGAGATGCGCCTGTCGCCTTCGACGGTCAGCACCTATCGCGGACGGATCCTGAAGAAGCTGGGCTTGAGCACCAACGTGGACCTGGTTCATTACGCGATGAAGTACCGTCTCATCGAGTAGGGACGCGCGATTTGACCGGCCGGGGCCGGGGACACAGAATGCGCGGGCAATGGACTTCCACCGCGCACACGAGCATCGCCGGGCGGCCACGCGCGCCGGCCTGACCTACGTTTCCGACGGATTCGCGGGCATCAGCCGGCGCCGCGCGGGCAGCGGCTGGGTGTACTTCGCGCCCAACGGGGTGCGCATTCGCGACCTCGACAAGCGAAAGCGGCTCAATTCACTCGCCATCCCGCCGGCATGGACCGATGTGTGGATCTGTCCCGATCCCAGCGGCCACATCCAGGCGACGGCGCGCGACGCTCGCGGCCGCAAGCAGTACCGCTACCATGCCTCGTATCGCGAGGCCCGCGACCGCTCCAAGTTCCGCCACATGCTCGAGTTCAGCGAAGTGCTGCCGCTGTTGCGCGAGCGTGTCGAGCGCGACCTGCGCGGGGCGGAGCTCAACCGCAACCAGCTGCTCGCCACCGTGATCCGCTTGCTCGACCGCACCCTGATCCGCGTGGGCAACGATGAGTACGCGCGCGAGAACCGCTCCTTCGGCCTCACCACGCTGCGCCGGCGCCACGTGCGGGTGAGCGGGGCATCGATGCGCTTCAGCTTCCGGGGGAAGAGCGGCGTCGAGCACAACGTCGCCATCACCGACCGCCGGCTGGCGCGCATCATCCAGCGCTGCCAGGAGTTGCCGGGCCAGGAGTTGTTCCAGTACCTCGACTCGGCGGCCAGGCGCCAGGCGGTGACCTCCGACGACGTCAACGCCCACCTGCGCGAGATCACCGGGCGCGATGTGACCGCGAAGGATTTCCGCACCTGGGGCGGGACGATGCAGGCGGCGATGGCGCTGCAAGCGATGGGCCCTGCCGCGAGCCGGCGCGAAGCCGATCGCAACATCCTCCAGGCGCTCGACCGGGTGTGCGAGCGGCTCGGCAACACCCGCACGGTCTGCCGCAAATACTACGTGCATCCCGCGCTGCTGGAGGCGTACCTGATGGGGCGAACGGTGAAGCTGCCATCGGCGGTCTTGCCGCGCCACGTGCGCCGCAGCAAGACCGCGGCGCTGCGCCGCGACGAGGTGGCGGTGCTGCAGTTCCTGCAGGACGAGCTCAGCTGATTCAGGGCTGCGTGCGGCTCGAGCGCACGTATTTGCCATCAAACGCCGTATCCCACGTCGTGCCGCCGTCCTTGCTGGTGCGCCACAGCTGGCGCACCGAGCCGTCGGCCTGCCGCGTCCAGCGGATTTCGTTGACTGCGGCGCCGGCCTTGCGGCCGGGGACGGTGGCGTCGGACATCACCATCGAGCCGTCGCGAAGCCCGCCCTCGATCAACAGCAGCGCGCCGGTGGAGTCGACCCACGTCTGGTGCCAGACCCCGCGCTCGGTGTCGAAGCGGTTGAAGCTCTGCCCCTGGACCTTCGCGGCCTTCCAGGACTCGTGCAGTACGCAGCCGTAGAGCGGGGCAATGCGATTGGTGCCGGCGAGCTTTCCATCGGGAAGGAACACGTCCCAGTCGCCAATCCAGAAATCGAACTGTCGAGCCTCTGCCTCCGGACACGGCGTGGGCTGGGGGGTTTGCGCCAGGGCGAGAGCACACCCGAAACCGGCGGCGGCGAGGAGGGCGATGGCAGGGGATGTCGGTCTCATGGCGACTCTCGCTGGCATGGAAGTGCCGTCATGATGAACGACCCAGTGAGGAGCCGGCGTCGCATTGTGTGCTGGGAGAGTTACCGGCTGTTGCCGTGCAGCGACACCCTTGACCCTCAAAATTAAGGGTCTTCGTTGCGGCTGCCCCTTTCGGTCGAGACCCCACGCCTGAAGTCGTCAATCGACGACATGTGGCGCTGCGGCCACGCCGTGTCATGGAACACCTACAACAAGAACCGGGCTCAGCTACAACGACCCCGGCGTGCAGCTACAGCTGACCCCGAGAATCTTCGAAAGTAAGAATCTAACATTTTGATATAAAAGAAGTTTAATAGCGCTGGCATGCAGACTGCTAGAGTCCTACGGTTCGCACCAATCGTAGGAATCGTCTGTCATGCAAAGAGGGCATTGGACTACAAGATGGAGCATTGCAGGGGCCGCCTTGGCTGCTTGCATGATGGCTTTGGGGGCTCAATCGGTCGCTGCCCAGTCCCTCTCGTCCGTCGGGGTACGGGCGGTTCCGACTTACGAATCCGCGGGGTTGTACTGGCAGAGCCCTGGAGGCTCGTCGGGATGCGAAGTGAAATACCGCCAGTCGGGCACCTCGGCCTGGGTGCAGGGCCTGGCCATGTGGTTCGACGCGCGCGATTCCGAGTGCCGCGGCAGCCTCGTGAACCTGGCACCCAACACCGCCTACGAGGTGGAACTCAACCTTCCGGGCCAGGGCGCGTCACGCGGCCTCGTGTTCAACACGTGGGCCAACCAATTCCCGGTGGCCCGGACGATCACGGTGAACAGCGGCTCGGGCACGCTCAACGTGGCCGAAGGCGGAACGGCGAGCGGCTACGTGGTTTACCAGGGCGCCGCAGGCGCCACGCTCGACGCGCAGAACGCCGCCCAGTACAACGTGACGATCAATGCGTCGTACGTGATCCTGCGTGGCCTGAACCTGAAGGGCGCAAAACAGGACGCCATCCGCATCTCGCCCGACGTGCGCGACGTGGTGATCGAGGACAACGACATCAGCGGCTGGGGCCGCACCCGCGACGGCACCTGGGGCGCGGACATGGACTCGGGCATTCGCGCGATCTGCAATACGCCGACCCTGCAGCGCGTCACCATCCAGCGCAACAAGATCCACGACCCGCGTTACGGCGCCAACAGCTGGTCCGACGGGCACCCCGCGGGACCCCAGGCGATCACCATCAGCTATTGCGCGGGCAATCACGTGATCCGCCACAACGAGATGTACAGCACCAACGGCAACTACTTCAACGACGTGATCGGCGGCGAGGATAATTTCACCAAGACCGGATTCCCGAACGCCGACACCGACATCTACGGCAACCGCATCTCGCACGCATGGGATGACGGCATCGAAGCCGAGGGTGCGAACAAGAACGTGCGCATCTGGGGCAACTACATCGACCGCACCGCGATCGGCGTGGCCACCACCGTCACTTCCGTGGGACCCGCGTACATCTTCCGCAACGTCTGGAACCGCGCGCAGATGTACCAGCGCACGCCGCTCGACTCCGAGCCCGACTTGAAAAATGGCTGGCGGTCGTCGGAGTCGAGC
>JANNKG010000561.1:0-2099 GCA_031396185.1 Burkholderiales bacterium
CCTTGTCGAGCGGCGCAAAGTCTTTCGCGTCGTCGTCCGGCATCGCCCGGCGCATCACCAGGTTGCGAGTGCGCTTGACGTCATCGGCGGTCTCGACCTCGATGCCCACCAATGACAGGCCGCTTGCCGAGATCCCCGCGGGACGCGACGAGGCGAAGCGCAGGCGATTCTCCTTGCCCTCGAACGCGATCTTCAGCGTCATCGAATCCTTGAAGCGCATCGGAAAGGTCTCGCCGATCTCGCGGCGCAGGAAATTTTCCGCGATGCGCCGGTCGGCGGTGCGCCGCCCGTTGGTGTCAGCCGCGTCCCAGCCGCGCAGCCCGAAGGTGAGGCCCGAATACATCAGCAGCATCATGGTGCCGAGCAGCGCCAGGGCGACCACCATCTCGATAAGCGTGAAGCCCCGGGCGCGGCGCATCACACGCGGCCGATCACGAGGGTCGACAGGTCAAGGTGGCGCTCGCGATCGGCGGCGGACTGCCAGGCCACGCGGACCGCGATGCGCACCGGGTAAAAGGAGGCCAGCACCCGTTTCGCGGGGTCGGTCCCGTCGTCGAACACCGCAATGGACAGGCTCCAGCGGAAGCGCCGGTCCTCGGATTCCCCCGAGGTCACACCCTCCACGAAGGTCTCGCCCACGCTCGAGCTGGCGAGCTGCGACTGCGCGATCACCAGGGCGTGCGAGTAGTCCTCGAGGTCGCCCGCCCGCTGCATCCCGGTTGAGAAGATCTGGAATGAGGTCGCCAGGACCAGGGTGAGCATCACGAATGCGACCACCACTTCGATCAGCGTGAACCCGGCCTCGCGTTTCTCAATCGCCAATCGAAACCCTCCCCGTGAGCCAGTCCACGTCCACCAGGAACTTGCGCTCCCCCGAAGCCACGGTGATACGCCCGCCAGTAGAGCTGCCATCGGGATAGAAGCGGATCGCGCCCTTGCGATCGCTGGTGACTTCCGACTGGGCGGTGTAGAGCTTGAGATCGATGCCGTCAGCCAGCTTGCGCGGCTCCTTGTCGCCGGGCATCACATACTCACGCGCATCGAGATCGAGCGTGAGGACCGCGTCGCGGCGCGTGACCATCGCGGTCGTCTGCGCCTGGCGCAGGCCCGAGGCGAGCGTGCGCGCCGCCGACTTGAGGTCCGCGACCGACGCGCCACGCATCGGGACCCCGAGGATGAGCCCATAGAGGATCCCGGCCAAGGCCAGGACCACGATCACCTCGAGCAGCGTGAAACCGCGGGAAAGGCGTCGCACGCGGGAATGGCCCTAGTTGCCCACGTCGCGGTTCTCGCCCTCGCCGCCATCCTTGCCGTCGGCGCCGAGCGAGATGAGGTCGAAGGCCTTGCCCTGGCCGGGAATCGCATAGCGATAGTCGTTGCCCCAGGCGTCCTTCAGGTCCGGTTCCTTCGCGTAGGGGCCATTCCACTTGCCCTCGGTGCCGCCGGGCTGCTTGGCCAGCGCCTGGAGGTTCTCGGGGTACTTGCCGACTTCAAGCTTGAACATCTCGATCTGCCCGGCGAGCTGCTGGATGCGAATCTTCGCCTCGCTCGATTTCGCGCGGCCCATCTGCTCGAAGATCTTGGGGCCGACGAACGCCATGATGCCGGCGAGGAGGATGAAGACGATCACGATCTCGAGGATGGTGAAGCCGCGCTGGCGACGCGCTGCGGTAGGCGTTTTTCTCATCGGGATGTCCTTAGCGCTAGATCGGAATGTCGAAAACGGAAAGCATCGCCGAGAGGATGGCGATGATGATGAAGCCGATGACCAGCGCCATGAGGACGATCATCACCGGCTGCAGCAACGCCAGCGCCTTGCGGATGGCGATCTCGACCTCGTGATCGTAGGTCTCGGCCACCTGCATCAGCATGTCGTCGAGGCGGCCGGTTTCCTCCCCCACCTGGATCATGTGCACCGCCAGCATCGGGAAGCGCCCCGCTTCCATCATCGGCTTGCCCAGGCCGCGGCCCTCCTTGAGCCGAAGGGATCGGATGTCTCGAGGTACTCGTAGTACTCCGAGAAGGTCGCAATACCGTGACGGCGAAGCCGTCGCGAAAGACGCGAACATAGAAGCTGTCGCTTGCCCTCGGACAGCTTG
>JANNKG010000596.1:0-1835 GCA_031396185.1 Burkholderiales bacterium
CTTCTCCGCCAGCGTGCCCTGCGGGGTGAGCTGCAACTCCAGCTCGCCCGCCAGCACCTGGCGCTCGAACTCCTTGTTCTCGCCCACGTACGAGGCGATCACCTTCTTCACCTGGCGCGATTTCAGCAGGAGACCCATGCCGAAATCGTCCACGCCGGCGTTGTTGCCGGCGATGGTGAGCCCTTTCACGCCGCTTTCCACCAGTGCGGCGATGAGGTTCTCGGGAATCCCGCAAAGCCCGAAGCCGCCGGCGGCGATGGTCATGTCGTCCTTCAGCAGCCCGGCGAGGGCCGATTTTGCGTCGGGATAGACCTTGCTCTTGCTCATTTCACTCGCTCCTGGTTTCCATTCGTAGCGTTATACGGCGTCAGTCCAGCGTTCCCTCGGAGACCTTGATGTCCTGTGCATTCCGGCTCGCCGCAGCGATCGCCGCCCCGACGCCCTTGGCCATGGTGTCGAGTGAAAGTGCCGGCGCGCCGGGCTTGTCGAGGACCTGCTCCTCCACGAAGGGCAGGTGGATGAACCCGGCGCGCCCGGCCGCACCGCTCGCCGCGAGGAAATGGAGCACGCCGTACATCAGATGGTTGCATACGTAGGTGCCGGCCGAGTTCGAGACCTCCGCCGGAACGCCGGCGGCGCGCATCGCCCGCGCCACCGCCTTGATCGGAAGGGTGGAGAAATACGCGGGCGGCCCCTGTGCCGCGATCGCCTCGTCCACCGGCGCGGCGCCGGCATTGTCGGGTTGGCGCGCATCGTCGACGTTGATCGCCACGCGCTCGACCGACAGGTGGGCGCGCCCGCCGGCCTGGCCGAGGAGAATCACCAGCGTCGGACGGTGGCGCACGATCGCCTCGGCCACCACCTCGATCGAACGTCCAAATTCGCACGGCACGCGGCACGTCTCCACACGCAGCCCCGCGATCGTTTGCGGCAGGCGCGTGCAAACCTCCCACGACGGATTGAGCGCCTCACCGCCGAAAGGCTCGAAGCCGGTGACGAGGACCACGTCCTCCCGGCGAGCGGCCTTCGCAGCCGGCGGCCTTTTCTCCGGTGGCTTGGTCTTGCCCTCCGCCATCGACGCAGACCGGATTCGCAGCTCGGGCGGCACCGCCACATCGCGCCGCGCACGCCGTCGCGACGGCGCGCCCACCACCGGCGCCGGGCCCGGGGTCGCGTGATGCACAACCTTGGGCGGCTTCTTGCGGCGTCGAAGCATCCCGTGCCCTAGCGGGCGGTCCAGCCGCCGTCGATCGAAAACGACACGCCGGTGACCTGCGCGGCCGCTTCGCTCGCGAGGTACAGCGCCATCGCCGCGATCTGCTCCACGGTGACGAACTCCTTCGTCGGCTGGGGCGCGAGGATGTAGTCCTTGGTGGCGCGCTCGGTCGAGATGCCGTGCTTGCGCGCGAGGTCGTCGATCTGCTTCTGCACCAGCGGCGTCAGCACGAAGCCCGGGCAGATCGCGTTCACGCGCACGCCCAGCTCGGCGACCTCCAGGGCCACGGTCTTGGTGAAGCCGACGACTCCGTGCTTGGCGGCCACATAGGCGCTCTTGTTGGGCGAGGCGACCAGGCCATGGGCGGAAGCGACATTGATCACGCGGCCCCACTTGCGCCGCTTCATGCCGGGCAGCGCCGCCTTGGTGGCGTGGAACGCCGACGAGAGGTTGATCGCGATGATCGCGTCCCACCGTTCGTCAGGAAATTCATCGACGGGAGCCACGTGCTGGATGCCGGCGTTGTTCACGAGGATGTCCACCGCGCCGAACTCCATCTCAGCCGCCTGCACCAGCTCCGCGATCTGCCCGGGCTTCGACATATCCGCGCCGTGAAAAC
>JANNKG010000019.1:0-14578 GCA_031396185.1 Burkholderiales bacterium
TCTCACGTAGCCGCGAAACTCTGGCAGGGGTTATCTGCGCTCATCCGCTTTTCATCTGCGGCCATCTGCGTTCCCAAGATTTGCGCCTACCGCAGCCCCCGCCGTTTCTCATACGCTTCCCGCGAGATCGCGCAGTCTTCAAGGAACCGCGGCAGCTCGTCGAGGGTGAGCGCCTGCGCGGCGTCGACCAGCGCCCGGCGTGGATCGGGATGGATGTCGGTGAGCACCAGGTTCGCGCCGGCGATAATGCCTTGCGCGGCCACATTGAAGATGTCCGCGAGCCCGTCGGGAGCGTTGGCGCGAATGCCGACCGAATGCGAAGGATCGATGCAAACCGGCATGCGCGTCAGGCGCTTGACCACCGGCACGTGGGCGAAATCCACCAGGTTGCGATGCGGGTCGCCGAAGTTGGTCTTCATGCCGCGCAGGCAAAAGACGATGTCGCGGTTGCCGGCGCTGGCGACGTACTCGGCGGCGAGCAGCGACTCGTGCAGGGTGATGCCGAAGCCGCGCTTCAGCAGGATCGGGAAGTCGCGCTGGCTGCCCACCGTCTTCAGTAGCTCGAAATTCTGGGTGTTGCGCGTGCCGATCTGCAGCATGACCCCGCAGGCGTCGCCGGTCTCGCGAAGTGCGGCGCGGATCTCGTCCAGGTGCTCGTCGCGCGTGACCTCCATGGAAATCACGCGGATGCCGTATTTGCCGGCGAGCTCGAACACGTAGGGCAGGCACTGCTTGCCGTATCCCTGGAACGAATACGGGCTGGTGCGCGGCTTGTAGGCGCCCATGCGCGCGCACACCTGGCCCGCGTCCTTCAGCGCCTTGAACGTCTGCTCGGTGAATTCACGCGTGTCGACGGCGTTCAGGCCCGCCACGACATGGAAGCAATCCTGGTCGAACTGCACGCCCTGGTACGAAAAGCGGATCGACTCCTCGTCGCTGCCATGGCGGCCGAGGATGCGAAATTCTCCCTCTTTCTTGGGAGGGGGCCGGGGTGAGGGTCCGCTAGTCATGGTTTGCGAGGCGGCGCCTCCTCACTCCCTCAGCCAACGTTTCCAGCAGCCGCGCGGTGTCGTCCCAGCCCAGGCACGGGTCGGTAATGGAGACGCCGCGCGCGAGGGGCTTGCCGGCGACGAGGTCCTGCCGGCCGGGATTCAAGTGGCTCTCCACCATCACGCCCACGATGCGCTTCTCCCCATTCGCAAGCTGGGCGGCGATGTCGGCCCCCACCTCCATCTGCTTCTGATATTGCTTGGAGGCGTTGGCGTGGGAAAAATCGACCATCAGGTGCGCGGCGAGGCCGGCGGAAGAGAGCTCCTTCGCCGCGAGATCGACGCTCGCCGCGTCGTAGTTGGGTGATCTCCCGCCGCGCAGGATCACGTGGCAGTCCTCGTTTCCGGCGGTCTCGAAGATCGCCGCCTGGCCGGTCTTGGTCATTCCCATGAACGCGTGGGGAGCGGCGGCGGCGCGAAGCGCATCCACCGCCACCCGGATCGAGCCATCGGTGCCGTTCTTGAATCCCACCGGACACGACAATCCCGAGGCGAGCTGCCGGTGGGACTGCGACTCGGTGGTGCGAGCGCCGATCGCGCCCCAGGCGATCAGGTCCGAGATGTACTGCGGCGACAGGAGATCGAGGAATTCGGTGCCGCACGGCAACCCGAGACGATTGATGTCGAGCAACAGCTTGCGGGCGAGCCTCAGGCCCTCGTTGATCGCGAAGCTGCCGTCGAGGTGGGGATCGTTGATGTAGCCCTTCCAGCCGACGGTGGTGCGCGGTTTCTCGAAGTAGACGCGCATCACCACCAGCAGGTCGTGGGCGTGGCGCTCGGCCGCCTCCCGCAGGCGCCCGGCGTACTCGAGCGCGGCACCCGAGTCGTGGATCGAACAGGGCCCGACGACCGCCACCAGGCGATCGTCGGCGCCATGCAGCACGCGGTGCACCGCCTGGCGGGCGCTGGTGACCGTCGCGAGCGATTTTGCGTCGATTGGCAACTCCTCCAGCAGGAGTTGCGGAGCGATGAGGGCACGAACGGCGCTGATGCGCAGGTCGTCGGTGCGACCCACCACTGCGACGGAATTCTTCTCGACGATTTTCATTTCATTCCTCCACGGCGATGCGGCGTTGGCGTACGCCCTCGGCGAGACGGTCGAGCACCTTCACCGTATCGGCCCAGCCGAGGCACGCGTCGGTGATCGACACGCCGTAGTCGAGCGGCTTGCCGGGTAGCAGGTCCTGGCGGCCGGGATTGATATGGCTCTCGACCATCACGCCGACGATGCGCCGCTCGCCGCCGCCCATCTGGCGCGCGATGTCCTCGCCCACTTCCACCTGCCGCTGGTACTGCTTGGACGAATTGGCGTGCGAGAAATCCACCATCAGGTGCTGGCGAAGGGCCGCGCTGGCCAGATCGCGGCATGCGCTCTCGACGCTCGCGGCATCGTAGTTCGGCGCCTTCCCGCCGCGCAGGATCAGGTGGCAATCCTCGTTGCCGGCGGTCTTGAATACCGCGACGTGGCCCGACTTGGTGACCGAGATGAAATGGTGGCGTGAGTTGGCCGCCTTGATGGCGTCCACCGCGATGCGGATGTTGCCGTCGGTGCCATTCTTGAAACCCACCGGGCACGACAGGCCGGAGGCAAGCTGGCGATGCGACTGCGACTCCGTGGTGCGCGCGCCGATCGCGCCCCAGGCGATCAAGTCGGCGAGGTACTGGGGCGTGATGAGGTCGAGGAACTCGGTGCCGCACGGCACGCCGATCTCGTTGATCTCCAGCAGGAGCTTGCGCGCAAGGCGGATGCCCTCGTTCATGTCGAAGGTCTCGTCGAGGCGCGGGTCGTTGATGAAACCCTTCCAGCCGACGGTGGTGCGCGGCTTCTCGAAGTACACCCGCATCACGATCGCCAGGTCTGCCTTGAGGCGCGCGCGTTCGGCCGCGAGCCGGCGCGCGTAGTCGATGGCCGCCGCGGAATCGTGTATCGAGCACGGTCCCACCACCACCAGCAGCCGGTCATCGGCGCCGCGCAGGATGTCGTGGATCGCACGCCGCGCCTCGAAGGTCGTTTGCTCCGAGCGATCGGTGGCGGCCAGCTCGCGCATGACCTGCATCGGGGCGAGAAGCTCGTCCCCCTGCTCGATGCGGACATCGTCGGTGCGGTAGTGCGTCATATCACCTCGGTTGCTTGGTCACCCCCGCCCCCGACAAGATCGTTCGGGGGCAGGCTCCGGCGGAGGCCCAATGTAAAAAAAAACCGCCAGTTCTGGCTGGCGGTTTTTTCGGGGATTCGGGTGCTTTCGACTAGCTCAAAATCCTCTCGACCGCCTCGGGCGTGAGATGGAAATACCAGAAGAAATATGCGGTCCAGCGCGTCATCGATCAGATGCTAGCATACCTCCCATGAAACGTCCCCACGCCCTGCTCTGCGCTTTCGCGGCCGGCACGGCCTTCGCATCTGGCTCCGGCAAGGAAGGCACGGTGGTGGTGGCGGTGACGCTCGAGCCCGGCAAGGTGCATGAAGAATGCATGCGCGTCGAGGCCGGCCAGAAGCGCCGCTACCACTGGAAATCGAGCGCGCCCGTGGACTTCAACATCCACTATCACCGCGGCAACGACGTCCTCTACCCGGTGAAGCGCGATCGCATGCGCGGCGACGGCGGCACCTTCAGCGCGAAATCCGGCGAGGACTATTGCTGGATGTGGATGGCGAGGACGGAGGCGAAGATCGAGGGCCGCATCGAACTCGAGTAGCACTGGAAACAGCTGATGAAAATCTACCAACACTACATCGACGGGAAGTACGTCGACCCGGTCAGCCAGCGCTGGTTCGACACCCTCGATCCCTATCTCGGCAAACCGTGGGCGAAGATTCCGCAGGGGTGCGCGGACGACGTCAACCTTGCCGTGGCGGCTGCCAGCCGGGCCATGCGGGAAGGTCCCTGGTCGAAGATGAAGGCGACCGAGCGCGGCAAGCTGATGCTCAAGCTCGCGGACCTGGTGACCCAGAATGCCCAGCGCCTGGCCGAGATCGAGGTGCGCGACAACGGCAAGCTCATGGCCGAGATGCGCACCCAGGTGAACTACCACCCCGAGTGGTGGCGCTACTACGGCGGCCTGGCGGACAAGATCGAGGGGCGCGTCATGCCGATCGACAAGGCCACCATGTTCGCCTTTACCCGCCACGAACCCATTGGCGTCGTGGGCGCCATCACCGCCTGGAATTCGCCTCTGCTATTCATCGCCTGGAAGTGCGCCCCGGCCATCGCGGCAGGCTGTACGGTGGTCATCAAGCCGTCCGAATTCACTTCCGCCTCGACACTCGAGTACGCGGAGCTCACCCGCGAGGCGGGCTTCCCCGAGGGCGTGTTCAACGTGGTCGCCGGCTACGGCCACGAAGTCGGGTCTGCCATCGTCGATCATCCGGACGTCGCCAAGATCACCTTCACGGGCTCCGACGCGACCGGCGCCCGCATCTACGCGCAGGCCGCCAAGACCTTGAAGAGGGTCACGCTCGAACTGGGCGGCAAGTCACCCCATATCGTGTTCGACGATTGCGACCTCGCACAGGCCGCGGCCGGCGTGGTCTCCGGCATCTTCGCCGCGACCGGGCAGACGTGCGTCGCAGGGTCCCGCCTGCTGGTGCAGAACTCGATCCGCGAGGAGTTCACGCGCAGGGTGGCCGAGCTCGGCGCGTCGGCCCGCAAAGGCAATCCGATGTTAGCCGACACGAACATCGGGCCGATCACGACGCCCGCGCAGTACAAGAAGATCCTGGAGTACATCGACATCGCCAAGGCCGAGGGCGCACGCTGCATTCTGGGAGGCGGTCCGGCGAACTCGCCCGATCTCCCCGGCGGCCAGTTTATCGAGCCGACCATTTTCGTGGACGTGAAACCCGAGATGCGGATTGCCCGCGAGGAGGTTTTCGGCCCCGTGCTGTCGGTGATCGGCTTCGAGGACGAGGCTGATGCGATTCGGATCGCCAACGACTCGATCTACGGTCTGGCGGCAGGAGTCTGGACCGGCAACATAGGCCGCGCCATCAGGATGTCCGAGGCCCTCAAGGCGGGGACCGTGTGGGTCAACACTTATCGGGCCGTGAGTTACATGATGCCGTTCGGGGGCATGAAGCAATCGGGCATCGGCCGGGAAAGCGGTGTCGCCGCAATCGAACATTATCTCGAGACCAAGAGCATCTGGATTTCGTACGCCGAGGGCGCGCCCGCCAATCCGTTTGTCCTCCGGTGAAAAGGGTTCCTGCATGAAAGGCGTCGTCTTTGCCGGTGACCGCAAGATCGAGATGCGCGCATATCCGGACCCAACGCCCGGGCCGGGCGAAGTGGTGCTGGAGATCACGGCATCCGGAATGTGCGGCAGCGACCTCAAGTTCTACCGCGCCCCCGCGGGTGAAGGCACGAAGGGGATGGGGTTCGGCAGCGGGGCGCCGGTCATCGCGGGCCATGAGCCCTGCGGTGTCGTCGTTGCCGTGGGCGCGAACGTGAACCCGAAGCAGGCGTACATCGGCCAGCGTGCGATGGTGCACCACTACCGGGGCTGCGGCGCCTGCGCCCACTGCTCGACCGGATGGGCGCAGATGTGCGTGGAGGGTGTCGCGGAAGTCTACGGCGTGACGGGCCATGGCGCGCATGCGCCCTACATGAAATGCCCGGCGAGCACCATCGTGGGCTTGCGCGACGAGCTCTCGTTTGCCGCGGGCGCCGCGATCGCCTGCGGCACCGGGACGGCGTGGGGCGCCCTCCAGCGGCTCGCGCTCACCGGGGAGCACACCATCGCGATTTTCGGCCAGGGCCCGGTCGGGCTGTCCGCAACCCAGCTCGCGGCCGCGATGGGCGCGCGCGTGATCGCCCTGGATGTCAGCGACGAGCGGCTCGCTCGTGCGCGCGAGTTCGGCGCCAGCGCGCTCATCAACCCCACGCAGGCCGACGTGCTCCCGGCCATCAAGGACCTCACCCACGGGCTCGGAGCGCATGCGTCGCTCGACGCCTCCTCATCCCCGGAGGCGAGGCGCCAGGCCGTGCAGTGCGTCCGTACCTGGGGCAAGGCCTGCTTCGTCGGAGAAGGCGGCAGCGTGTCGCTCGACGTGAGCCCCGATTTGCTCCGGCGCCAGGTCACCCTGATCGGCTCCTGGACCTTTTCGACCGTCGGTCAGGCGAATTGCGCGGATTTCATCGCAGATCGGGGCATCGACATCGACCGGCTGTTCACGCACCAGTGGCGCCTCGCCCAGGCCGAAGAGGCCTATCGGGTCTTCGACGCCCAGACCTCGGGCAAAGGCGTCTTCCTCAAGGAGCCGCTGCCGGGCGCATGATGCGAGGAACCATCCGGTCGCGGATGACGCCGCCTTGCGCGAAACGGCTGCGATGCTCGCAAGCATGGACATTGAAACGCCCTCGACGGGCGAGGGCATTGCATGCCCTTGCCACGAGCCTGCCTTACGCGGGCACGAACTTCAGGGCGACTCCGTTGTTGCAGTAGCGCTTGCCGGTGGGCTTCGGGCCGTCGTCGAAGACGTGGCCCTGGTGGCCCTCGCAGCGCGCGCAGTGGTACTCGGTGCGCGGCAGGATCATCTTGAAGTCGGTCTTGGTTTCGAGGTGCCCCGGGATGAACGAGTAGAAGCTCGGCCAGCCGGTGCCGCTTTCGTACTTGGTCTCGGAAGTGAAGAGCGCCAGGTCGCAGCCGGCACACGCGTACGTGCCCTTGCGCTTTTCGGCGTTCAACGGGCTCGAGCCCGGCCGCTCGGTGCCGTCGTCGCGCAACACCGAGAACTGCTCGGGCGTGAGCCGCTTCTTCCACTCGGCTGCCGAGAGCTTCATCTTCTCGATCTTCGCGGGCACGGTGGGCTTGGGCTGGGCGAACGCCACGCGGTGGGTCGCGAGCAGGCCGGCCAGGGTGGCGACAAAATTTCTGCGGTTCATGGTCATGTCCAGGGATACGGGAGTACGGGTAAGTCGGATGCGCAGGCCCCGCCTTACGCGGTGCCCCCGACGGTGAGGCCCTCGATGCGGATCGTGGGCTGGCCGACCCCCACCGGAATATTCTGGCCTTCCTTGCCGCACATGCCGATACCCGGGTCGAGGCACATGTCGTTGCCGATCATCGAGACATGGGTGAGCGCGTCGGGCCCGTTGCCGATGAGCGTCGCACCCTTCACCGGGTACTGGACCCGGCCGTTCTCCACCCAATACGCCTCCGACGCCGAGAACACGAACTTGCCGCTGGTGATGTCCACCTCGCCGCCCCCGAAGTTCACCGCGTAGAGCCCGCGCTCCATGGAGGCGACGATCTCGCCGGGATCCTTGTCCCCGCCCAGCATGAAGGTGTTGGTCATGCGCGGCATCGGGATGCTCGCGTACGACTCGCGCCGGCCGTTGCCCGTAACCGGCACGCCCATGAGGCGCGCATTCATGCGGTCCTGCAGGTAGCCGCGCAAAATGCCGTCCTCGATCAGCACGTTGCGGGTGGACGGGTTGCCCTCGTCGTCGATCGAGAGCGACCCGCGACGGTCGGGAAGCGTGCCGTCGTCGATCACCGTGACGCCCGGTGCCGCGACGCGCTCGCCGATCCGCCCGCTGAAGGCGGACGTGCCCTTGCGATTGAAGTCCCCCTCGAGTCCGTGGCCGATGGCCTCGTGCAGCAGGATCCCCGGCCAGCCCGGCCCGAGCACCACGCTCATCGGCCCCGCGGGCGCCGGCCGCGCCTCCAGGTTGATGAGCGCCTGCTTCACCGCGTCGCTGGCCAGCTTTTCCAGCCGCTCATCGGTGAAGTACGCGTAGCCGAACCGCCCGCCCGCTCCCTGCTGCCCCTGCTCGCGCCGCCCGTCCTGCTCGGCAATGACGGTGACCGCGAGGTGGACCAACGGACGCACGTCGGCCGCCGTACCGCCATCGGCGCGCGCCACCAGGACCACGTCGTATTCGCCGGAAAGCCGGCCGATCACCTGCTTCACGCGCGGGTCGATCGCCCTCGCATGCCGCTCTAGCGTCTCCAGAATCCGCACCTTCTGCGCGTCGTCGTACTGCGCTACCGGATCGATCGGCGCGTAGAGAGCCCGCCCGACGTTCACCAGCGGGGAGCTCGCGCTGCAATCACCGCCGTCGGCGGCGATCGCCCGGGTGACCCGCGCCGCGGATTCCAGCGCGTCCACGTTGATGTCGTCGGAATAGGCGAACGCGGTCTTCTCCCCGGAGACCACCCGCACTCCCACCCCCTGGTCGATCGAGAAGCTGCCCGACTTGACCTGCCCCTCCTCCAGAGTCCAACCCTCGGAGCGGTTGTACTGGAAGAAAAGGTCTGCATCATCAACGCTATGGGCGAGGATCGTCCCGAAAACCTTCTGCGTCGCCACCTCGTCAATCCCGAAGGGTGTCAGCAGGGTAGCTTGGGCAATATCTAGCGTGCTGGGCTCTGCCTTTGTCACAATCTCGCCTTATCTTCTGTTAACTGCGGTCATCTGCGACTATCTGGATGAGACGGGTTACCACTTTCGAACCGTCTTGTGCGTCAAGGCAGGGAGGCTGCGGCGCACCTTTGCTTGATACGTGGGGTTCACCCCCGCGACTACAACCCCGGACCCGCGCGGCAGCCGGTCGAGGACCACCCCCCAGGGGTCCACGATCATCGTGTGCCCGTGGGTCTCGCGCCCATTCACGTGGTAGCCGCCCTGCGCTGGGGCGATCACATAGGCGAGATTCTCGATCGCCCGGGCGCGAATCAGCGTCTCCCAGTGCGCCTTGCCGGTGGTCTCGGTAAAGGCCGAGGGGACCAGGATCAGGTCCACGTCTCCCATCGCCCGGTAGAGCTCGGGAAACCGCAGGTCGTAGCACACCGAGATCCCAAGCCGGCCGTAAGGGGAATCGACGGTGCAGATCCGGTTGCCCGCCTCGATGGTGCGCTCTTCCGAATACCGCTCCTGGCCCAGTTCGAATCCGAAGAGGTGGATCTTGTCGTAGCGCGCGACGCGCTCGCCCAGCTGGTTGTAGACCAGGCAGGAGTTGCGCACCTTGCCGGGCTGGCCGGATTCCAGCGGCACCGAGCCGCCGACCAGCCACACCTTGTGGCGCCGCGCCTGCCCCGACAGGAACGACTGGATTGGGCCGTCGCCGTCACGCTCGCGCGCATCGACCTTGTCGGTTTCCTTCATCCCCATGATCGCGAAATATTCGGGCAGCGCGATGATGCGCGCGCCCGTGGCCGCGGCGAGCTCGATCAGGCGCCCGGCCTCCTGCAGGTTGGCGGCCACATGCGGGCCCGAGGCCATCTGGATCGCGGCCACGCGGAACATCGACTGCGTCGAGGACATCGACTCGCGCAGGGCATCCGGCGTGGAGTTTTTGGTGATGATCATTTCTGCGCTTCGACCGAGGCCGCCGCCTTGGCCGCCGCGGCGGGTGCGGACAATCGCGTGACGACCGGATTATCCCATGACCCCGTCACCTGGTACTCGTAAGCCACCGCCTTGCCGAAGGGGTTCTTCAGCAGTTTCGAGACCAGCAGCGTGGACAATCCCAGCACCGGCGTGCCGAGCAGGGTCGCCGCGAGCGCCATGCCTTCGCCCACTTCGGGAATCACGCGCAGCGTGAGGTTCTGGGTCTCCTGCGGCAACGACGCTTCGCCCGAAAGGCTCACGAACGCCGAGGGCCCGCTGATCTGGAAGTCATCGGTGAGCAGGATGCCGCGCGCGATCTTCACGTTGCCCTGGATGCCGTCATAGGCGAAGCCGTCGCTGAAGACGTCGCGGAAGTCGAACATCGCGCGCCGCGGCAGCGATTGCAGCGACAGCAATCCGAGCAGCTTGCCCGCACCCGGATCGAGCTTCGCGAACTGGCCACGCTTGCTCTCCACCTTGAAGGTGCCGGACAGGATCCCGGGGGAGAATTCGTAGGGGAAGCCCGGCCAGACGAGGGTGCCCTCGAGGCTGCCGGTGCCTCGCTTGAGGTAATCGCCATAGCCGAACTGGCTCATCAGCGCATTCAAATTTTCGCTCTCGAGCTTCACCGCGAGCGAAGTGATCGAGCCCGCGCCGGTTCGGCGCCAGCCGCCCGACGAGCGGAACTTCGAGTGATCGGTGGTGAGGTCGAGGTGGTCGATGCGCCATTCCTCGCCGGCGTGTTGCGCCTTGAGCTCGAGCCGGCCCAGCGCCTTGCCGCGAAAATCGAAGCGTTCGGCGATCACGTCGAGCACCGGCAGGTCGGCATCGGCCGATGGTGCCGGCGCGCTCTGCGGTACGTCCTTCGCTTCGGGAATCGCGAGCCGCTGCAGGCGCGCGATGACGCGTCCCTTGCCCTCGGGCGTCCACTGCACCGCACCGGCCACCAGCGGGCCCTCGAGGTTGCCGTTCCACTGCGCGCCGCGGCGCTCGAGGCCAACACTCATCTGCGCGAACTCGCGTCCCAGGTAGCGCACCCGCCCCATCTTGAGATCGATGCCGCGCAGCTCCAGGCCCTGTGCGAGTTCCTCGCCCGGCTTCAGCACGTCGCTGCGCCTCTCCTGGGCGAATACCGCGAGCCAGGCATCGACATCGAGCGTCGGCACTTCGCCGTACAGCCACAGCCCATCGCGCGCCGTTTCGTGGGTCACCGGGGCGCCCATCTTGAGCGCCACCTGCCAGCGTTCCGCACCGCCGGGCGCAAATCGCCGCGAGCGCCAGTGCACGCCCGGCGCGAGCGTGGCGAGGGCGAGCTCGCCCTCGGTACCCACGCCCTGTACCTGGATCTCGAGGGGCCGCGCATCGGCGGCGGTCTTGACGAGGGGCTCGGGCAAAGTCGAGGCAAGCCCTTTCAGGTCGGAGGTGATGGTCACGTCGGTGCCCTTCGACCCCGACAACACGCGTGCCTTCCACGCGGCTACGCCGGACAGGCGCGCGTTGATCGCCTGGGGGACGTAGGCGCCGAGCGTCGGGACGTCGATGGCGCCCTCGATCTCGGTCAGCACGCGCCCATCGGGCTGGTTCGCCATGGCGAGCGTGGCCGGTTTGCCAAACATCGTTCCCGCGAGCTCCGGGGCGCGCACGCCGCGCTCGGTGAAGGCGAGGCGTCCGTGGATGTCGCGCAGCACCAGGGTGCGCGCCACGCTCGCGGTCGCGCCCGCGAACAGGTAATCGCCGGCGACGCGCACCGGCTCGGTGCCCCAGAGCGGGTACTCGAGGTGGAGCTTGAGGCGCGCGGGCCCCTCGATGGCGACCGCGCGGGTGAAGGCCCCGGGACCGTTCACCAGCGGCGACTCGCGCAGGAAGCGCACGCTGTCGGCCCCGCTGGTGTCGATGTCGGCGTCGAGGATCAGCAGCGGCGGGCGCGCCATCGAGTCTTCGATCACCGCGGTGGAGGCGCTCATCCGGCTCGCGAAGATCGCCGCGCGGCTCGCCGCGATCTCGATGCGCCGGTTCTGGAACTTGAACGTGCCGTCGATCGCGTCGATCGACGGCCAGTCGGGGTGATAGTCGAGGCGCGCGTTGCGGATGTCGCCCTCGAAGACGAAATGGCCCCGCGATTCCTTGCCGAACGGGAATTCGTACAGGTCGCCCTTCAGCTCGAAGGTGGCGCGCGTCATCTCGCCGCCCTGCAGCGAACGCTCGAGCCAGCCGCGCGTCTCGGCGATGCGGTTCGGAAGGTAGTTGGCGACGCGGCCTGGCGAAGCGCGCGAAAAAGTACCCTTCAGGTCGACGAAGCCGGGGGACTTTTCGCGGGCTTCGGGCAGCGAACGCCAGATGCCGGAAACCCGCCCGTCGGCGTCGGCGTTGGAGACGTGCGCCTCCAGGATCTGCACTTCGAGCGCCGGGCCCACGTGGCGCCAGTTCGCCCGCGCCTCTATCTTTGCAAGGGCGAGAGGGGCGCGAAAGATATGGCGCAGGTCGAACACCGAATTCGTGCCCGTGATCTGCAGGCTGCCGCCCGCCTCGCTGCCGTCGATGGAGCCGGAGAGCCCGCTCACGCCGGGATAGGTGTCGACTGCATTGACTGCGAGGTCCTCGAAGCGGCCTTTCACCGAATACGCCTTGGGCTCGGCGTCGGACCACGCGACCGTGGCATCGGCGATGCGCCCGCGCGGCGCGAAACGCAGCACCTGGCCCTTTACCTCGCGCGGCACCGGGAAGTAATCGACCAGCGTCGCGGCGATCTTCAAATCGATGCCGTTGGCACGCACCACCATGCGCGGCGCCTGGCCCGGCTCGGTCGTGCGCGACAGGGAGAAGTCACCCGCCTGCGCACCCGTGACCGACGCGAGGCGAAAGGACAAGCCCTCGGTGGCGAACGTGAAGCCCTTGGGATTCACCTGGTAGGTGGCGCGCCCGGCGAGGCTCGCGAGTTCGAGGGGCAGGGCGTCGGCGGCGAGTTGCGCGCGCGCATCCCGCACCCGCAGGTCCGCCACCACCTCGCTCATCCCCGCGGGAGAAAACCGTAGCCACACACGCAGGCTGCCGACACCGCTCCTCAGTGTTTCCGGTACCGGCAAATGCACCCGCAGCAGGCCGAGGTCCGCATTGAGGCTCTCGCCGAACGCTTCGCCGGTCGCGCGCCACTGGGTGCCCTGCCGGATAAGCGCCACGTCGGCGCGCAGGTCGATGCGGCTGGCGAGCTCGCCTGGCGGCTTCGCGGTGAGCGAGGCACGGTGGCGGCCCTGGTGCTTTTCCACGCCGATCTCGACGCCCGTCAGCCGCACCTCGGGGGCGCCGCCAAAGTCGTCGCGCCAGGTGAGCGTCGCATCGTGGATGCCGAGGCGCGGCTGCGCGAGCAGCCATTCGGTGAATGCGCCGTCGCCGGGGCCCGACGCGTTGATCGGCTTGTCCGCGAGGTAGATCAGTCCGTCGGCGCCCCGGCGCAGTTCGAGCGCGGGCCGGTAGAAATCCACGTCGTGGAAGCGCAGCTCCCCGCGCAGGAGCGCCCACCACGACAGGGTGACCGCGGCGCGGTCCAGCTCGAACGCGGCTCGACCCGCGCGATCGGCAATCTGCAGGCCCTCCAGCGAAATCACCGGGCGCAACCCGCCCCAGCCGCCGCTCAGCGCCCTCACCTTCACCTTCATGCCCGACGATTTCTCGATCGACGCGACGATGTCGGCGCGGTAGCGATCGACGTTGGGAAGGGCGTCATGGCGCAGCCACAGCACCACTGCGGCAAAACCGACGAACAGGAAAGCCGCGGCGCCTAGGGCCAGGCTGAAAAGGAGTCGCGGAATGGCCTTGATGCGGCTGTCCTCGGTGTCTTATCCATCATTGTAGCGTCCGAGGTTGGACAAACCGCGCTAAACAGCTGTTTTTATGTGGCCGATTTCGACGGTGTGGCGGGATGTTATTACAGGCGCCGAGGATGCAGGAACATCCAGGCTACGCGGGGCGAGCGGAAAATGCTTTGGCTCCTGCGGCCGGTACCGCGGGGCGCCGATCGCGGCAGGGCAATTCCACCGAGAACGTCGTGCCTGCGTGGGCCGAGGACTCGGCCGCGATGGTTCCGCCGTGAGCGATCGCAATTTCCCGCGCAATGAAAAGCCCGAGTCCCAGGTTGGTGGCGTAACGATTGGGATCGGACGCCTCGGCCGGAATCTGGACCAGGGGGTCGAAGATCACCTGCAAGGCCTCCGCGGAGAGCGGCTGGCCCTGGTTCCTGACAAGGAGCCTCAGCGTGTCGCCCTCCCCGCGGGCAACCAGGGTGACGGGAGCCCCGCGCTTGCCTTGCTGCACTGCATTGATGAGGAGGTTCGACACCAGCTGGTGGATCCGGGCGCTGTCGAAATTGCCATCGAGCGTTCCACCGGATTCGAAACGAAACGACGTCTGCGGAAAAACCAGGGATATCTCGTTGATCGCCTGCTTGCACACTGTTTCGAGGTTGCCGGGTGCCGGCGTGATCGGGATGCCCTTTCCCAATCGCGTGCGTGTGTATTCAAGCAGGTCCCCGATCATCGCCGTCATGGCGGACACGCTTCGCTTCCCGACCTCGAGGGCCTCCGCGGCGCCGGCAGCGTCCTTGGGTTGGGAGAGCAGGTGCAACGCACTGGCGAGGGCGCCCAGCGGGGTTCGCAGGTCATGGCCCAGAATCGCGAGGAACGTGTCGCGCGATAGGGAAAGCTCTTTCGAGTAGCTTTCCACCGACTCCGCGAGTGCCTGGTCCACCGCCTCGTTGAAACGGGCCATCTCATAGGCGCTTCCAGGATCGCCATAGCTTTCCTTGGCAATCCACAGCCTGAGGACGGTCGCCCGGAGCGCGCGGAACTCCGCCACGAGTTGCTGGAGGTCGAAGCCGACCGCATGGCGCAGGATTCCGTGGAAGGCCGCTGCCGTGGCAGTGCCGTGGAAGATCGGGCCGAGGCCCTTGGATTTGAGCGCCTGCTGCTGGTGGGATTGCGACGTGGTGATGTCCTGCGCAATCGCCTCGAGCATTTGCTTCGCATGATCGCGCAGTGCCAGAGAATCCAGGGTGGCCGAGGCGGGAGATACGATCCGGGCGAACGATTCCCATTCGACCAGGATTTCCTCGAGATGCTGGATGATGAAGCTCGGCAAGCGCGATCTTTCGAATACCCCGGGGCGCCCGGACCACCGCCCGCGAGGGGATACCTCGTGTGAAAAC
>JANNKG010000026.1:0-1961 GCA_031396185.1 Burkholderiales bacterium
TGGTGAAGAAGCCGGTGCACTCGAGCACCACGTCCACCTTGAGCTCGCCCCACGGCAGCTGCGCCGGGTCGCGTTGCGCCACGACGCGGATGCGATCGCCGTCGACGACCATGTGGTCACCGTCGACCTCGACCTTGCCCGGGAATTTGCCGTGGGTGGTGTCGTAGCGCGTGAGGTGGGCGTTGGTCTCGGCCGGCCCGAGGTCGTTGATCGCGACGATCTGCAGGTCGTGCGACTTGCCGCTCTCGTAATGCGAGCGAAGGATGTTGCGGCCGATGCGGCCGTAGCCATTGATGGCGACGCGGACGGTCATTTCGGGGTGCTCCGGGAAGTATTCTTCGGTGGACCCGCTATTTTATCCGAAGGGCGGGTGGGCTCTCCCCGGCTCGCGCCGGAGGCGACGCGTGGAACGCAGATGCACGCTACGCGTGAGAAGAGATGAACACAGATGAACGCAGATAAACCCTAGGAGAGTTTCGTGCCAGGATTTCGCGGCAACGTGGCATTTGGACCGATACTTTTAGCGCTTCAATCTGCGTTTATCTGCGTTTATCTGCGGTCACACGTAGTGTGCATCTGCGTTCCACGCGTCGCCTCCGCCGCCAGGCGGGGAAATCTAAGCCGAAGGAGAGACGAGGGCAGTGAGGTCGTGCCACGCGTAGGCGACCTCGGCGAAGGAATGCAGGCCGAGGCGCTCGGTCTTTTCCCCGACTTCCTGCCCCCCGAGGGCCTCGTAGAACATGCGCGCGCGGTTGGCCTTGAGCACCCAGAGATAGAAGCCGAACTCGCCCTGGCGAACGAAATGGCGTGCGCAGGTACGCACCAGCTCGCGCCCCACGCCGCGGCGCTGGTGGTCCTGGAGCACGTAGAGGGCGTAGACCTCGGCCTCGAGGCCCTCGAGCCGGTGGCGCGCGGCGCCGCACGAAGCGAAGCCCACGATCGCCCCGCCGCATTCGGCGAGCCACGTGCTTTCGCGCGCGGGCCCGCTATGCAGGCGCCGCGTCCATTCAGCAGGGGTCTTGCGCCCTGCCTGGGCGGCGATCACGTCGAGGGGGAGGATTCCCGCATAGGTGGTGCGCCAGCTTTCGCGATGGACGTGGGCGATGCCGGCGGCGTCGGCGGGTGAAGCCAGGCGCAGGACGAGATCGGAGGCGAGCTCAGGCAACTCGCTTCACGGCGGCGACGAGGTGCTCCGCATCCACCCCAAGGAACTTGTAGACGTCCCCCGCCGGGGCCGATTCGCCGAAGCGGTCGATGCCGACGACCTCACCTTCGAGGCCCACGTATTTGCGCCAGAAGTCGGAAACTCCCGCCTCGATCGCGACACGGGGGATTCCCCGCGGCAACACGGACTCGCGCCACGCCGCATCCTGGCGGTCGAAGACGCTGGTACACGGCATCGACACGACGCGGACGGGTATTCCGGCGTCGCCGAGCTGCTTGCGGGCGTCGAGGGCGATCGAGACTTCCGAGCCGGTGGCGATGATCACCGCCTTCGCACCGGGCGCGTCAGCCAGGATGTAGCCGCCGCGGCGAACGGCCGCGATCGCTTCGGGCGTGCGCGCTGCGAACGGCAGGTTCTGCCGCGACAGCGCGAGCGCGCTGGGACCATCCTTGCGCTCGATGGCCGCGACCCATGCCAGCGCGGTCTCCACCGTGTCGCTCGGGCGCCAGACGTCCATGTGGGGGATCAGGCGCAGGCTCGCCACATGCTCGACCGATTGGTGGGTCGGACCGTCCTCGCCCAGCCCGATGGAGTCGTGGGTGAAGACGAAGATGTTGCGCGCCCGCATCAGCGCGGCCATCCGCAGCGCGTTGCGCGAGTAGTCGGAAAAGGTGAGGAACGTGCCCGAATACGGGATGAAACCGCCATGAAGCGCGAGGCCGTTGCCGATGGCTGCCATCGCAAATTCGCGCACGCCGTAGTAGATGTAGTTGCCTTCCTGGGTTGCGGTGACGGT
>JANNKG010000043.1:0-1687 GCA_031396185.1 Burkholderiales bacterium
GCCCGAATGAAGGTGTCTGACCCTTTTATTTGAGTTTTACCTCGTGGAGATTGATGGGCAGCGCGGTCCCGGTGTCGAACTCCGCGCCGGCGATCACACCGGCCTCGGCGACGGCCGCGGCGGCCTCCGAATGGGGGTACACCGAATACATGGCGCCGAGGGCGAAGTCGCGGCCCGAGCCGATCGCCCAGAAGCGGTCGAACTCGAACACTTCGCGCATCGAGTCCACCGCGAAGATGCCGGTGGGATTGGCGATCATCACCGTCATCTGGCTCGACTCGTAGGGGTCGTCCTCCTCCTCCTTGGGGTTGAGGAAAGCCTCTTCCTTGAGTACCGGATGGAGCTTGCGAAAGGTTTCGTAGATCGCGGACCGGCCATTGAAGTCGAGATTGGGATTGCGCTGGAGGAGGTTCTCCAGGACCAGCTGGTGCGCGGCGCTACCCGCCACGCCGATGAACGATTCGCGATAGGCAACGACCTTCTGCGGCGAGCGGTCGTAGGCGGGCGCGAGCCGCGTGGTGCCGAAGGTGGTGAGCGAATCGGCGGCGATCACGGCGCTGTCGCCCTTGCGGACGACGACGATGGTTGTCATGGCCTATTCGCGGCGCCTCGAAAAAAGATCGCGATTCTACTACCTGGGCCGGGAAGCGAGGAACTCCCGGCGCTCGCCTTCCTCGTCGATGTGCGATGCGAGCTCGGCGTAGAGCTGCTTCAAGTCGCTGGTTTTCCCGACGGCGTCCTTGATGAGGAGGCGTGCGAGCGGCCCCACGTAGCTGGCGAGGCGCTTCTCGGCGATCGCGAGCGCCTCGGGTGTGAAGGCGCTGGCCTGGGTAGCGCCAGCGGCGGTCTTCGCGAGCGGTGAAGAGGTCGCGGACGGCGCGGCCTTCGCATGCTTGGCAGGCTTGAACGCCGCCACTTTCTTGAGGAACGCCTTCTGCTCCTCGGCATCTGGGATGTGGTCGGCGAGCAGATGGAAGAATTCGTCGAAGCTGGTGGTCTCGGCGCGGCCGTTGCGGATGAGCACCTTCGCGAGCGGCCCCACGTGGCGCGAGAGCGATTTCTCGATCTCGGCGAGCGCCTCGGGCGAGATCGCCAGCACCGGCACCGGCTCGGCGGGCTTCATCGCCGTCTGGGTGCGCAGCGTCATCGTGGCGCTCACCTCCTTGCCCTGCAGCGCCATCAGCATCGCCGCCTGGAACTCGCGCGCCGTCTGGAAGCGCTCGCCGGGCTTCTTCGCGAGGGCCTTGGCGACCACGCCGTCGAAGCCTCGCGGGATCGCCGGTGCGAGTGTCGACGGTGCCACCGGATCGCTTTGCAGCACGTTGTGCATCACGGCCGCGGGCGTCTCCGCGAGGAACGGGCTCCTTCCAGTCAGCAACTCGTAGAGGATCACGCCGCTCGCCCACAGGTCGACGCGGCCGTCGGCGGGCAGGCCCATCAGCTGCTCGGGGGCCATGTGGGTGGGCGTTCCGACCACGGTGCCGACCTGCGTGAGCGACGAGGACTCGAGCCGCGCGATGCCGAAGTCCATGATCTTCAGCTTGGTGCCGGGCAGGATCATCAGGTTGGCGGGCTTGATGTCGCGATGCACCACGCCCTGCTTGTGCGAGTAGTCGAGGGCGGTGAGCAGCTGCTTCATGATCTCGAAGATCTCGATCGTCTCGTAGCGCATGCCGGTGGCGAGCAC
>JANNKG010000067.1:0-10905 GCA_031396185.1 Burkholderiales bacterium
GAAGACGTAGCGCGGGTTGACCATCGTCTCCTTCACGCCGTCCTGGGTGGTGCCGTCCCAGAAGATCGTGAGCGCCTTCATCTCCTCGGCCACCGCGCCCATCGCGAGGCTCACCCCGGAGGAGACGATGCCCTGCACGCAGTCGACCTTGTCCTGGAGCACGAGCTTCCTCAGGCGCTCGATCGAATCCTTGGGGTTGGTCTCCTCCTCGATGAGGAGCTCGACCTTCCGCCCGGCGATGCCCCCGCCGGCGTTGATGCGGTCCACCGCGAACTGCGTGCCGCGCAGGCCGCACTCGCCGATCGTCCCGGCGATGCCCGCCTTGGGCGCGATGATGCCGATCCGGATCGGCGTGTTCTGCGCGATGGCCGGGAAGCTCAAGTAGGGCGACGCTGCGGCCGCGATCCCGGTGCCGCCGATGGCCTGCAATAGTCTCCTGCGCTTGTTATCCATGCTTCTCCTCCTCCTCTGGTGGGTGGTGACCTTCAATATCACATGTCGGTGGTGACCCGGGTGAATTTCTCGATGGCGTCGAGCAGCTTGTCGGCGGCCTTTGCCGCGCGCGCCTCGCTCCCCGCGGCGATGGCGCGCGCGATGTCGGCGTGCAGCTTGGCGGTGAGCGGCATGTCGGCCGCCTGCTTGTAGTGGATGTACCAGAAGCGCCGCGACAGCGAATGCATCAGGGTCATCGCGCCGGCGGCGAACTCGTTGTGGGCGGCGAGGCTGCACAGCGTGTTGAACTCGCGGTCAGTGCGCATGAAGGTGACATCGTCGTTGACTCGCGCCGACTCCTCGAAGCGGTCGGCGAGCTCGACGAAGCGCGCGCGCTCGGCATCGGTTGCGCGCCGCGCGGCACTCCTGGCGATCAGCCGCTCGAGCTCGCGGCGCACTTCGAGCAGGCGCAGCTGGCGGTTCACGTTGATCTCGGAGACCAGGATGCCCCGGCGGGGCAGGATCGACACGAGGCTCTCGCGGGCAAGCCGCTGAAGCGCTTCCCGGATGGGCGTGCGGCCGATGTCGAGCACCTGGGAGAGCTCGGCCTCGGAGACCGCCGCGCCGGGCGCGAGCTTGAGGGTGACGATCATCTCCTCCAAGTCCGCATAGGCCCGGTCGCTGAGGCTCTGGCCTACAGGTGCTTTCGCTTTTCGACGAGCGCCAGGAATTTCTCGTACTCCTTATAGTCCACGCCGTAGCTGTGGTCGTCGTCGGGGAACGTGCCGGCCTTTACTTCCGCGATGTACTGGGTGATGCCTTTCAGCGCCACTTCGGTCAAGTTGGCGAAGCGCTTGGTGAATTTCGGCTTGAAGTCGGTGAACACGCCGAGCAGGTCGTGGCAGAGAAGAATCTGCCCGTCGGTGCCCACGCCTGCGCCGATGCCGATGGTCGGGATCTCGAGCTGTTTCGAAATCACCGCCGCGATCTTTGCCGGCACCGCCTCGAATTCCAGCATGAAGCAACCCGCGTCCTGGATCGCGAGGGCGTCTTCGAGGATTTTCATGGCCGTCTCGGCGGTCTTGCCTTGCACCTTGAAGCCACCGAACATCGCCACGGTGTGCGGCGTCATGCCGATATGGGAAGCGGTCGGGATGCCAGCAGCGACCATCGCCTTGAGGATGTGCGCCTGGCTCTTGCCGCCCTGGGGTTTCACGGCGTCGCTGCCCGCGTCCTGCATGAAGCGCGTGGCGTTGGTGAGCGCGCGCTCGACGGTGTGGTAACTCTGGTAGGGCATGCAGCCCAGCACGAAGCTGTTGGGCGCGCCGCGGCGGATGGCCTGCGCATGCATGACCATCATGTCCATCGTGGCCGGAATGGTGTTGGTGTGCCCGTGGGCGATCATCGCGAGGCTGTCGCCCACGACAGCCACGTCCACGCCCGCCATCTCGGCCCAGCGCGCGGCGGTGTAGTCGGGGACCGACATGTACACCATCTTTTCCCCACTGCGCTTGGAGTCGAGGATCTCCTGAAGGGTGCGCTTTTTCCGCTGCGGGGCAGGGGCCGGCTGGGACATGGTTTCCTTGACAAGCCGCGTGATCGACAACTAATATATCAGCGCTGTGGCAACCGAACAAGAGGCGCCCGATGATGACCGAACGCCAGCGCAAGTTCCGCGAGAAATACATCGCCGAGGTGAGCCCGTGGTACAGCGGCCTGCTGCATATCGCAGTGATGTACGCGGCCGGCATCGGCGCGATCTGGTGGAGCGCGAGCCGGATGCAGGGCGCCACCTGGGAGTGGCTGCTGGTGATCCCGGTGGCGATCGCCGGCAATTTCATCGAGTGGGGCATGCACAAATACGTGATGCACCGGCTGCGCGACGTTTTCGCGGTGCGCTCGATCTACGACCGCCATACGCGCCAGCACCACCAGTATTTCACCGACAACGACCACACCATCAGCACGATCCGCGAGTTCCGCATCGTGTTTTTCCCGTGGCGCGTGCTCGCCGTCCTGGCCGTCGCCGGCGGGGGGATCTCGCTGGCCGTCGCATGGCTCACGAATCCCAATGCAGGCTACGTCACCTTCATCACCATGATCGGCCACTACATGGTGTATGAGACCTTCCATTTCTGCTGCCACGTCCCGGAGAACTGGTTCGTGCGAAACATGCCCTTCGTCAACACGATTCGCCGCCACCACGCCGCTCACCACAACATGGGGATCATGATGCACGTGAACATGAACCTCACGTTTCCGATCGCCGACTGGGCGATGAAGACCAGCGACCTGAACCGCGGCCTCCTCGGGCACCTCTTCAACGGCTACTCCGACAAGCACGTGAAGGAGGAGCTGAAGCCGGTGATGGCGCGCTTTCGCACCGCGCAAACGCAGGACGAGCGCGTGACGCTCGACGGCCCGCGCCTGAACGACGAGGAAACCCAGGCGCTTGCGCGCGCCGGCAGCCACGCCTAGCGGCGCCTTCGGCGCCAGCCCGGATTGCACTTTCGCCAGCCGCCGCGGTCGGACCGCGCTCTTTCCCAACGGCGGTGTCGATGGAAATGATCCGGATCGGTGGCGCTATTTTCGTGTTGTGCCTCGGCGCGGGGAGCCTCCCGGCAGCGGCCGCGTGCAACCCGCTGGAAACACGCTCCCCCAACGCCGCCGACCAGCGTCCGGCCCAGGGTCAACAGACGCATGCTTGCGCGGAGCAATCGAATGTGGCCTTCGACGCCGCGGGGGCGCCGCAGTACGCGCCGCAGTGCCCGAAAAAATACATACTAACGTGGGATAAGCTCAGCCCCGGATCAGCCGTATCCGCGTGATCTCGGAAGGAATCCCGAAGCGCATCGGCGGCCCCCAGTAGCCGGTGCCGCGGCTGATGTAGATCCACATGTCGTCCAGCCGGTGCAATCCCGCGGTGAAGGGTTGTTGCAGGCGCACGAAGTGGTTCCACGGCCAGAACTGCCCGCCGTGGGTGTGTCCCGAAAGCTGCAGGTCGAAGCCGGCCTGCTGGGCGAGGTGGGCCGAACGCGGCTGGTGGGCGAGCAGGACTTTCACGATATCGGCGGGAGCGCCGGCGGCGGCAGCGTGCGCGTCGCTGCGGTGCGAAGGATCGAAATGATGGGCCGAGTAGTCGGTCACGCCCGCCACCGCGATCCTTGCACCGTCGTGCTCGAGGACCACGTGCTCGTTCAGGAGGACGCGCGTGCCGAGGCGGCGCAGCTCGTGGATCCATGCGTGCGCGCCGGAGTAGTACTCATGGTTGCCGGTGACTACGTAGGTGCCGTGGCGCGAGGCGAGGTCGCCGAGCGGTGCGGTGTGATGGGCGAGCTCGCGCACGCTGCCATCGACCAGGTCGCCGGTGATCGCCACCAGGTCGGCCTGGAGGCGGTTGACCCGTGCCACGATGCCTTCCACGAACGCACGCTTGATGGTGGGCCCCACATGGATGTCGCTGATCTGCACGATGATGAAGCCCTCGAGCGCAGCCGGCAGCCCGGCGAGGCGCACCTCCACCTCGCGCACCGCTGCCACCCGGCGCGCCATGAAAAACCCGACCAGCGTGATCGCGGGCACCAGCGCCATGACGGCGGCGGCGGACGCGCGAACCCACGCAGCGTAGATGTCGGGCGGCAGGGCCAGGACGGAAACCACCAGCGCCACGTCACGCGCGAGCGTGAGCACCAGGAGCCAGGAGAAGAATCCCATGGTGACCCACGGCAGGAGGATCGCCCACGGCCCGCGGCCTTCTCGCACGTGCCAGCCCTTGGGCAGGAACCACAGGCTGGCGGTGAGCACCGCGACACCCGCGATCTGTGCCGGAGTGCCAAACGGCGCCAGGAGCCGAAGTCCGGCGTAGGCGTGCAGCAAGGCCAGCAGCAAGGCGACGGGGCCGGGAATCCAGCGGGATCTCATCCGGCGAAACATGGGGGCGCCCGCCGGCGTCCGCAAGGGACGTACGTGTCAGGGGCTCGAAAGCGGAAGCCGCACGGTGAAGGTGCTGCCCTTTCCTGCTCCCGGGCTCGAGGCGCAGACCGTTCCGCCATGCAGCTCGACCAGCTGGCGAACCAGGCAAAGGCCGATGCCCAGCCCGCCCTGGCTTCGATCGCGGTCGCCGCGAACCTGGGTGAACATGTCGAACACCGTAGGCAGCGCCGCCTCGGGGATGCCGATGCCGGAGTCGACGACGGCAATGGTGGCGTGATCCCCGTCCCTGCGAGCGACGATATCGATGCTCCCGCCCTGGGGCGTGTACTTGGCCGCATTGTTCAGCAGGTTGCTCACCACTTGCGTGAGCCGGTCGGGATCGGCCTCGATGAGCACCGGCTCCCCGGGCGGGTCGACGCGCAGCGTATGCCGTCCGGATTCGAGCAATGGCAGGCTGCCCTCGATGGCGTCGGCCACCACGCCTTTTACGTCCACCCACTCTTTTCTCAGCTCGATCTTCCCGTTGGAGACGCGCGCGGTGTCCAACAGGTCGTCGATGAGCCGCACCATGTGCGCGAGCTGGCGCTCCATCACGCCGCGCGCGTTCCGGACGCTCTCGGCACTGTCCGAGCTGTGCCGGATCGTCGCCAGGGCGCTGGTCAGGGGAGCCAGCGGGTTCCTCAGCTCGTGGGCCAGGGTGGCGAGAAATTCGTTCCTGCGGACGTCGGCCTCGTACAGCCGGGCCGCGAGCCGCCGGAGCTCTTCGTCTGCTTCCTTGCGGTCGCTGATGTCCGCCGCCGTTCCCACCACCCGGAGCGGCGTGCCCTCGGCGGTCCGGTTGAGCAGCCCGTTCAGCTCGATCCACCGAAGCGCGTTGTCCGACCTGCGGTGGAAACGCCCTTCGAAATGGAATCTTGTGCCAGCTTCCATCGTTGCCGCGATCTCCCGCTTCAGCCGCTCGGCGTCGTCGGGATGAACCAGCGCCCCGAACTGGGCGGCGTCGAAAGCGGTCTCGGAACGGGGAAGGCCGAACATGTCATACAGGCGATCACTTTCCCCGGTCACGCGCTCCGAGGGGATGTCCCACACCCAGACACCGAGCGCTGCTGCATCGGTGGCGAGCCGCAGGCGCTCCTCTTTCGAGCGGATGCTCTCGGCGGTGGCGTCCGCTGCCTCGCGGCGCGCCTGGTCGCGAATCGCCGCCGTCTGGGCCTCGCTCACGCGCACCCGGTCGGTGACATTCTTGAAATAGACGGTGAGCCCGCCGTCGCTGACCGGCGTGACGTTCGCTTCGTACCAGCGGTCGTGGTCGGGGTAGTAGGCGACGAGGGAGGCGCGGATGCCATCCCGGGCCACCCGGCGATAAACCTGCCCGAACTCGCTTTCCCGAAGCCCGGGATAGACGTCCCAGAGCACACTGCCCATCATCTCGCTCGCCGGGCGGTCGAGGATTTGCACTGCGGCCGGGTTCACGTAGGTCATGCGCCATTGGGCGTCGACGGCGAAAAAGCCGTCCGAAATACTCTCCAGGAAGGCGATCGCCTGCGTCTGCGAGCGCCATAGCGGGTCCGGAACCCCCACCCGGTACTTGCGGCTGAGCACCAGGGTGGCGTCGTGCTTCACCATCTTGTCGCCGCAGGCAACACACTGGAACTCGGTGAAGGCAGTCGTCTTTGCGAGGGGATCGACGCGCCGGAACTCGACCTGGGCACAGGTGGGGCATACGCCCAGCCGTTCACCGAAGTGGATGTTCGCTATCTCGCCCAGCTTGTCGCCAATTGCAGGGTTGGCCCCTCCGATCGCGGCATTCGTGGCCATGGCACTCGTTTCGGGGGGGATGAAATCGTTCCGGGACATCGTGGCGCGCCTCGCGGCATCACGGGTGGTGGGGCAAAATTTACTGTCCCGCCATACCCCTGTCCGTGCGGTGGCGAACATAGGGTGCCAACAGGTGGCGGGGGAGGGGCAGGTATCATGGGATTGCCCGATGAGTACGCCAATTCCTCCCGGTTCGCGCCGCCGCTGGCCCTGGATTGCCGCGGTCTGCGTCATTGCCCTGGCCATTGGCGCGTGGTGGTGGTTCGGCACCTCGAAGAAACAGGACGCCCAGGCCGCTCGCCGTCCCGCGGGTGCGACGCCGGTGGTGACCGCGAAGGCCGAGTCGCGCGACGTGCCGGTGCGCATCATCGCCAACGGCACCGTCACCGCGCTGCAATCTGTCGAGCTGCGCTCCCAGGTCACGAGCACCGTGCGCGAGGTGCATATCCGCGAGGGCCAGAACGTGCGCGCGGGCGAACTGCTGTTCTCGCTCGACGCGCGCGCCGACGACGCCAATATCCGCAAGGCTGAAGCGCAGGTCGCCAAGGACCGTGCGGACCTGGCGACTGCCACGCGAAGCTTCGAGCGCCAGCGCGAGCTCTTTACCCAGAAATTCATTTCCCAAGCGGCTCTCGACACGGCGCAGAACCAGGTCGACACGCTGAAGGGCCAGCTCGCCGTGGACCAGGCGGCGCTCGAAGCGGTGCGGGTGGCGCGTGGCTACACCGAAATCCGCGCGAGCTTCGCCGGGCGCACCGGCGCAATCGGCGTGCGCGCGGGCAGCCTGGTGCAGCCCGCCAGCGCAGTGCTGGTGACGGTGAGCCAGATCGATCCCATCGCGGTCGCCTTCACACTGCCCGAGAAGGAGCTGCCCACCCTGCAGCAGGCGCTGCGCGCCGGCGTGGTCCTGGTCACGGCCTCGCCCCAGACGGGCGGCGAGACCTTCAAGGGCAAGGTCGCCTTCGTGGACAACGCCGTCGATACCACCACCGGCAGCATCCGGGTGAAAGCCGAGTTCGCCAATCCGAAGGCGGCCCTGTGGCCCGGCATGTACGTGAATGTCGAGATGTCGTCGCGCACCCTCGCCAACGCGACCGTCGTTCCCGCCCAGGCGGTGCAGACCGGCCCCGATAGCCGATATGTGTATGTGGTCGGCGCCGAGCGCAAGGTCGAGCAGCGGCCGGTGAAGCTTGCCTACGTCGAGGAAGGCTTCGCGGTGGTCGAGGGTCTCGCGCCCGGCGCGCGCGTGGTGGTGGAAGGTGCGCAGAACCTGCGTCCCGGCAACACCGTCGCCGAGGCGGCGAGCGACATCGGCTCGCCGCCCCGGGCGCCCGCTGCTGCGGGCAAAGGCCCGGGGCCCAAGGCGTCGAAAGCCGCCAAATGAACTTCACCGAGCACTTCATCCGCCGCCCGGTGATGACCGGCCTCCTCTCGGCCTCGTTCGTGGTGGCGGGGTTGATCGCCTATGGCGATATTCCCATCGCCGCGCTCCCCCGGTTCGAGACGCCCACGATCTCGGTGAGCGCCAGCCTTCCCGGGGCGAGCCCCGAGAACATGGCGGCCTCCGTCGCCCTGCCGCTGGAGAAACAGTTCGCCACTATCGCGGGGGTGGATTCGATCAGCTCCACCTCGACCCAGGGCCGCACGCAGGTGACGCTGGAATTCCAGGAGGGTCGCGGCATCGACGCGGCCGCGGTGGACGTGCAGGCGGCGCTGCTGCGCGCCCAACGCCAGCTCCCCGACGAGATGACCAACCCGCCGTCCTATCGGAAGGTGAATCCGGGCGACTTGCCGATCATCTGGGTTTCCCTCACCTCGCCCTCGATGCCGCTCTCGGATCTCAACGATCTCGCGGAGAACCTCATCGCGCCCTCGCTCTCGACGCTGGCGGGGGTGGCGGAAGTGGACATCAACGGCCGCAAGCGCTTCGCGGTGCGGGTGAACGTGCGCCCGGACGCGCTCGCCGCGCGCAAGCTCACGGTGGACGACGTGGCCACCGCGATTCGCCAGGCGAACGCCAACACGCCGGTTGGCACGCTCGACGGCCAGCGCCAGACCCTCACCATCCAGGCCAACAAACAGCTCACCCGCGCGTCGCAATTCGCCAAGATCATCGTGGGAACGCTCCCCAACGGCGCGGTCGTGCGCCTGGAGGAAGTCGCCGACGTGGAGGACAGCGTCGAGTCGCGCAAGACCGCGAGCTGGACCGACGGCGAGGTCGGCATCACGCTCTCGGTGCGCCGCCAGCCCGATGCCAATACCGTCGCTACGGTCGACGCGATCCGGACCGCGCTGCCGCCGCTGGTCGCGCAGATGCCGAGCTCGGTCGAGATCAAGATCAACAACGACCGCTCGGTGTCGATCCGCCACTCCATCCACGACGTGAAGGTGACGCTCGCGATCACCGCGGTGCTGGTGCTCCTGGTGATCTACCTGTTCCTGCGCCGGGCGTCGGCGACCATCATCCCGGCGCTGTCGCTGCCGATCTCGCTCTTCGGGACGCTCGCGCTGATGAAGTGGCTGGATCTCAGCCTGAACAACGTGTCTCTCCTCGGCATCACGCTCGCCGTGGGCCTGGTGGTCGACGACGCGATCGTGATGCTCGAGAACATCGTGCGCCACGTGGAGGAAGGCATGCCGCCCTTCGAGGCGGCGGTGAAGGGCGCGCGCGAGGTCTCATTTACGATCATCTCGATCTCGGTGTCGCTGGTCGCGGTGTTCATCCCGATCTTCTTCATGCCGGGGGTGATCGGCGGGCTGTTCCGGGAGTTCGCGATCGTGGTGTCACTCGCGATCCTGGTCTCGGCGCTGGTCTCGCTCACGCTGGTGCCGATGCTTGCCGCCCGCTTCCTCAAGCGCGAGCGCGAGGACGACCCGGCGTTGCGCCTCACGGCCTGGTTCGAGTACGGCTATCGCTGGACTTACGGGCGCTACGAGCGCGCCCTCGACTGGTCGCTCGCGCATCGTTCGGTGGTGCTCGGGGTGGCGCTCGCGAGCCTCGCCGTGACCGTCGGCCTCTTCATCTACATCCCCAAGGGATTCTTTCCCACCGAGGACATCGGCCAGATCATCGTGCGTGCCGAGGCGGTCGAGGACATCTCGTTCCCGGCGATGTCCACGACGCTCACCAAAGTGAGCGACGCGGTGCGCGCCAACGCGGCGGTGGGCAGCGTGATCACCACGGCGGACGACACCAACACCGGGCGCATGTTCATCAATCTAAAGCCGCGCGGCGAACGGGCGGGCATCGAGAAGGTGCTCGAAAGCCTGCGGCGCGACGTGCGTGGAATCCCCGGCGTGGCGGTGTATTTCACGCCACTGCAGAACCTGCGCATTGGCGGGCGCATCAGCAAGGCGCGTTACCAGTATTTGCTGAAGAGCGTGGGCGACCGCGACCTCCAGGAGAGCGCCGACCGGTTGATCGGGCTGATGCGCCCCGACCCGCTATTCCGCGATGTCTCCAGCGACTCGCAGCTGCGCGGCCTGCAGGCGCAGCTCGACATCGACCGCGACAAGGCGAACGCGCTCGGCGTGCAGATCCAGGACATCCGCACCGCCCTTTACTCGACTTTCGGCGAACGCCAGGTCTCCACCATCTACACCGCCTCGGATTCCTACTCGGTGATCCTCCAGGCGGTAGACGCCGACCGTCGCGACGAGTCCGCGTTCGCCAAGATCTACCTGCGCGGCAACGGGGGCGCGCTGGTGCCGTTGTCCAGCATCGCGACCGTCGAGCGGCGCGCGGGCCCGGTGGCGATCAACCACGCCGGGCAGCTTCAGGCGATCACGGTCACCTTCACCCTGGCGCCGGGAGTGGCACTCGGCGACGCGGCGAAGAAGATCGAGCGTTATCGTGACGAGGCCCACATGCCGGCCACGATCCTCACGCAATGGGCGGGCGATGCCGCCGCGTTCCAGAAGTCGCAGGCGAGCCAGATCTGGCTCCTGCTGAGCGCGCTGCTGGTGATCTACGTGCTGCTGGGCGTGCTCTACGAGAGCTACATCCATCCGATCACGATCCTCGCCGGCATTCCGTCGGCGGCGATCGGCGCGCTCCTCACGCTGTGGGTCTTCGGCATCGACCTGTCGATGATCGCGGTGATCGGGATCCTGCTGCTGATCGGCATCGTCAAGAAGAACGCGATCATGATGATCGACTTTGCACTCGACGCGCAGCGCGAGGAGGGCAAGGATGCGCTCTCGGCGATCCGCGAGGCGTGCCTGCTGCGCTTCCGCCCCATCATGATGACCACGATCGCCGCGATGATGGGCGCGATCCCGATCGCCGCGGGCCTGGGCGCCGGCGCCGAGCTGCGCCAGCCGCTCGGGCTCGTCGTCGTCGGGGGGCTCCTCTTCTCGCAGGTGATCACGCTCTTCATCACGCCGGTGATCTACCTCTACCTCGACCGGTACTCGGGCGAGGGACCGATCACGCACCCCGTGAAGGAAGCATCCGCTGCCGCGGACTGAGGAGTCAGCTCGAGAGCGGGCGGCTACGTTTCAGGGAACAGCTTTGCGATCGCCGCCAACGGCAACCACGGCGTGAGAGGTTGATCGGGAAGACCGTCGAACTCGTAGCGCTCGTAGAAGCGCTTCGCCTTCTCGTGCTTGGCGTCGAGCAGGACCGCCGCGATGCCGATATCGCCGGAGGCGCGGAGCGAACGGCAGCCTCGCTCGGCGCCTGGAGGAGCTTCGGCCTAGCGCGCGGCTTCGAGGGCGGCG
>JANNKG010000119.1:0-4129 GCA_031396185.1 Burkholderiales bacterium
GAGGTGCGGTAGGCATAAAGGTTCAGGATTTCCGTGGCGGAGCCCGGCCCGCCGCCGGTTGCGGCGAAGATCGCGGCGAACGCGGAGAGCGCCGTCACCATCCTCAGGATCACCACCATCATGATGGCGGGGCGCACCAGCGGCAGAGTGATGTGCAGGAAGCGTTGCCAGGCGCTGGCGCGATCGAGCCGCGCGGCCTCGTAGACGTCGGGCGGAAGTGTGGCGAGGGTCGCCAGCAGCACCAGGAAAGCGAACGGCGTCCACTGCCACGTGTGGATCGCGATCACCGAGATCAGGGCCAGCTGGGGATCGCCGAGCCAATTGTGGCTGCCGAGGCCGAGCGCGCGGGTGACCATGTCGACCAGCCCGAACTCGGGTGAGAGCACCAGCGTGCGCCAGAAAAGTCCCACCACGACGGGGGCCAGCACGATCGGCAGGATGGCTGCCACCCGAAGCACGCCCTGTCCCTTGGGGATCTGCAGTACAAGGAGCGCGAGCGACAGCCCCAGCACCACCTGCAGCACCACGGTCGACCCGGTATAGACGAAGGTAAGCCAGAGGGAATTCCAGAAGCGCGGGTCCGCGCCCATCTTGGCGTAGTTGTCGAGCCCGACGAAGCCCGACATCCACGGCATCCCCAGGTCGATGCGATTGAGGCTATTCCACGCGAGGTAGAAGAGCGGCGCGGTGGTGGTGGCGAGCAGCACCAGCAGCGCCGGCGCGAGCAGGGCGAGCGCGAAGCGCCGCTCCTGCCGCGCCAGGGTGTCGCCACGCCCCGGAGCGTGAACCTGCCGCACCGCCATCGCCTGCGCGTCAGCCTTTCAGGATCTGCTGAATGCGGGCCTGTGCCTCGTCGAGTGCTTCCTTGGGTTTCTTCTGTCCCACCAGTGCGGACTGGATTGCGGTCGCCATGGTCTCGCCGATGGCGGGCCACTGCGGCACGCGCGGGCGCCAATCGACGTCGGTGTCCTGCTCCAGCGATTCCAGCGCGGCGGGGATGAAGTTCACCCCGGCGCCACCCATGGCGGCGGCGAACTCCGGCGAGCGCCACGACGACAGCCGGTTCAGGCCCGAGCGCTTGGCGGGGCCGGCGAACTTCCACGAGGTGCGCGCCTGGGTCTCGGCCGAGGTGGCCCAGGTGATGAAAAGCCACGTCGCCTTCTTCTGCTTGTCGGTCAGCGCCGCGTTGATCGGGAAGCCCCAGTTCCAGATCGAGGTGACACGCTTGCCGTTCGGACCCTTCGGCCAACGGGCGAAGCCGATCTTGCCGATCACCTTGGACTTCTCGGGATTGTTGAGCACCGCCGCGGACGAATGAGCGTCGAGGTAGGTGGCCACAGTGCCTTGCGAAAAGGCATCGGCGATGTCGGGCCAATTCCAGTTGCGCACCGCCGGCGGCGCGTAGGCCGTCAACGCATCGACGTACCACTGCAACGCGCGCACCGCTTCGGGCGAATTCACCACCACGTCCTTGCCCTGGAACCAGTTGCCGCCAAAGCCACGGAAGATCGACGGGTAGATGTACATGTTCTGCCCCGCACCGGAGAAGCCGCGCAGCGCCAGCCCATGGACGCGATTGGCGGGGTCGTTGAGCGCCTTGGCGTTCGAGAGCAGCTCGTCATAGGTCTCGGCGGGCTTCAGGCCCTTGGCGTCGTAGAGGTCCTTGCGATACACCTGCACCGTGACCTCGCCGTCAAAGGGAATCCCATACGGCTTGCCGTCCACCGAATCGGCGTCGCGCCACGCCTTGATGATGTCGTCGTAGTTGAACCAGGCCTTGTCGGTGAGCGTGGCGTCGTTCAGGTATTTGTCGAGCGGCTCGACCCACTTGTTGGCGACATAGAGCGGGTAGTACATCGGGTCGGCCGCGTGCGTGGAGTAGGTCGCGGTCTTGGACGACAGGTCCAGCATGGCCTTCTGGCGGATCTGTCCCGGCGGGACTTTTTCGATGCGCACCTTGATGCCGGTGAGCGCCTCGAACTGCGGCAGCAGCGTACCGAGGTTATCGAAATAGCTCGCGGGGATCACCGCCACCGAGATCGACTCGCCCTCGACCTGCTTCCAGTTGACCTTCGCACTGCGGTACGGCGCCAGGTCGTCGCCCTGCGCGAGCGCACTGCCGACGAAACCGGGCAGCGTCGCCAGCACGCCGAGCGAGGCGGCCTGCTTGAGCGCGCGGCGGCGCTGGGGTTGGAAGGGGGTCTGCGGCGGGATGCGGCGTTTCATGGACTTGTCTCCTGTCGTGTCGTACGAATGGCGCCTACTTCGGTGCGAACGCGAGCTTCAGGGTCTCCGCATCGAAACCCGTCGAGCCTTTGCCGTCGGTGGCGTAGCGATACAACGCCGCGGAGTAGATCCCGGCGAGGGCGGCCTGGATCAGCACCGTGATGCCAACGGCAAGCACCGTCACGACGACCGCCATGGCGATCAGGGCCAGGCTTTGGGTCATGGCGCTCATGCCGATGAGGACGATGCCGCAGAGGATCACGGCCATCAGGACCAGGCCGAAGACGAGCCCCATGCCGGCCTGCCCGATCACGTTCTCGCCCCACGTGTCCTTGAGAAGGGTGGCGCTTTCCTTGATCGCATCGATCGGGCCGACATCGCGCGCGGCAAGCACCGGCACCACGAGGAAGGTGGCGATCGACCAGCCCACGCCGAGCATGCCCACGATGATCTTGCCAACGAAGCCGACGCGCTCCTGGATCGCGCGCAGGATCATGCCGACGGTCGCCGCGATGAAGGCGTAGCCGAGGATCGTCGGGAGCTTGGAGGTCGCGAGGCGAATCCCGTCGCCGAAGGTGGGATCGCCGCCCCCAAGGCGGATCATCGCCGCGCCGACGAGCGCGGTGTTGAAGAAAAAGATCACGCTGTACTGGACGAAGTAGAAGAGGAAGGCGATCACGTAGACGAGCGGTGGCGTGCTGCCGTCGGCGCGCTCCAGCCCGTCGATCGAGGCCAGGCCGAACACCGGAAGCGCGAAGCAGGCCATCACCACCACCAGCGCAGCGGTGGAAATGAGCGGGAACCACAGGAGCTCCTTGTCCTGCTGGAGGACAGAAGCGCTTGCCTTGACCAGGCTCCAGCTGCGGGAAAGACGAGCGAACATGTGGTTCTCCCTGTACGAGTTGTTTTTTATATTGTCGGATGGGTGCGCTGGCGTACAGATCGTCATGCGCTTCCAGCCTACTGTCTGTCTCCAAGTATGCGGGATTTCCCGCTGCACGGAGGAGATGTCATGACCGTCGCTCGAGAGTTCCCCATCGGCCTTTGCGGGCCGGTCCTTGCCATCGCCGCGGTCATCGCCCTGGCCGGGTGCGGCCCCAAGGCGCAGGGCCCGACGCCGGCAAAGGACAAGTACGACCCCGCGGGGATGGAGATGAAGTCGCCGCCGGCAAAAGTCACCGAAACGCGGAATTCGGGGGCCTTCGCCAAAGGCAGCTCCCTCAGCCTTGACGCGCTCCTCAAGCCGCTCGACACGGCGGCGGTCAAGATCGTGCAACTCGACACCACGCACAAGATCATCGAGATCGCGCCCGGCGTGAAGTTCAGCGCATGGACCTTCGGCGATACCGTTCCCGGCCCGACCGTACGCGCCCGCGTGGGCGACAGGATCAAGTTCAGCATGACCAATCGCAGCGACGAACCCGTTCCCGGGCTCAAGCTGACCGCCGCGCCGATGATGCACTCCATGGATTTCCATGCCGCCATGGTGTCCCCGCAGGACAAATACCGCTCCATCGCCCCGGGCCAGACCATCGAGTTCGAGTTCGTGCTCAACTATCCCGGCGTCTTCATGTACCACTGCGGGACGCCGATGATCCTCGAGCACATCGCCTCGGGCATGTACGGCGCGGTCGTCGTCGAGCCGCGGGATGGATTTCCCGGCAAGGCCGATCGCGAATACGTGGTGATCCAGAGCGAGTTCTATGCGAAGCCCGATCCGGGCAAGCGCAAGGTCGATGGGGCTCCGCTGTATGTGCTCGATACGGACCGGCTGCGCGCCGCACAGCCCACGCACACGGTGTTCAACGGCGCGCACAACGGCATGGTGAGGAATCCGCTTCCGGCGAAAGCCGGCGAACGCGTGCGGGTTTTCGTTCTCAATGTGGGCCCGAGCAAGACTTCG
>JANNKG010000149.1:0-2134 GCA_031396185.1 Burkholderiales bacterium
AACTCCTCGAAATCGATGATGTGATCGTAGCGCTCCTTCCAAAGCGCCTTCGGCACCAGGTCGTGCACCCGCACCACCAGCACGTCCTCGTAATGCGAGCGGTTGAAGATGGAGAATTCCCCCAGGCGCGGGGCATGGCGATGGACCCGCCAAAGGAAATCGTGGTGGCGCTCCTCGGTGGTCGGCACGCCGAAGGAGACCACGTTCACGCCGCGCGGGTTCAAGTACCCGACAACGTGCTTGATGGCGCCGTCCTTGCCGGCACCGTCGCGCCCCTGGAGCACCACCACCACGCTGCTGACCTTGGCGCCGAACATCGCGTCCTGCAGCTCGAAGAGCTCCGCACCAAGCGTTGCGAACCGCTCCGCGGCCTTCTCGCGGGTCATCCCCTTGGGAGGCTCCGCGGAGATGTCGTCGATGCGGACCTTGATGCCAGGCTGGTCGAACACGGTGCGGGACATGGCGCTCTCCTCGGGGATCCGGCAACCTATCGCCGATGGGCGCCGCAGTCAATTCCGGGTTGTGAGCTAAGCTTGCGGTACCCCCAAGGAGGATCGATGAATCGACTCATTGCTTGCGGCGCGGCGCTGGCCGCGACCGGTGCGCTTGCGCAGCAGGAAACGATCACGGTCACCACCACGCGCGTGCCTCAGCCGGCCTATGACCTGCCGGCTGCGATCGACGCGGTGGACGCGCGCGCGATCCGCGAGGACAACGCCATGGTGAATCTCTCGGAGAGCCTCAACCGCGTCCCCGGCATCGTGGTCCAGAACCGCCAGAACTATTCCCAGGACCTGCAGATTTCCTCGCGAGGCTTCGGCGGCCGGGCCACGTTTGGCGTGCGCGGCGTGCGCCTCATCGCCGACGGCATTCCGACCACGATGCCCGACGGCCAGGGCCAGGCCGCGACCTTCGACCTCGCCACCGCTGACCGCATCGAGGTGCTGCGCGGCCCTTTCGCCAGCCTCTACGGCAACTCCTCGGGCGGTGTCGTGCAGGTGTTCACGGCCGACGGCCCCTCGCGGCCGGTGATCGACGCCGCCGCCTTCTTCGGCTCCGATGGCTTGCGCAAGGGCAACCTCCAGCTTGGCGGCGAGGGCGGCGGGTTGAACTACATCGCGAATCTCTCGCGATTCGAGACCGACGGCTATCGCGACCACAGCGAGGCGACGCGGGACCAGTGGAATACCAAGCTGCGCCTCGCCCTCGGCCCGGGGCGACTCACGTTGCTCGCCAATGGATTGCGGCAACCCGGCACCCAGGATCCGCTGGGGCTCACCCGCGCGCAGTTCGAGGACAACCCCCGCCAGGCCGACGCGTCCGCAATCGCCTTCGATACGAGGAAGAGCATCCGCCAATCGCAGGCAGGCGCGGTGTGGGACGCCGATTTTTCCGCCTGCGACACGTTCCAGGCCCGGGTCTACCTCGGCGATCGCAAGGTCGAACAGTTCCTGAGTCAGGCCGGCGACACGCCCCTCAGCTCCGGCGGCGTGGTGGATCTCGATCGCACGTTCGGCGGTGCGGGCCTGCGCTGGACCCACACCTTCATCGGCGCGGCCCAGCCGCTTGCCCTGAGTTTCGGCATCGAGCATGACCGGCTGGAGGAGCGCCGCCGCGGTTTCGTGAACATCGCCGGCACCGCCGGCGCATTGAAGCGCGACGAGGACGACACGGTGAGCAACACCGACGCCTACGTGCAAGCCGAATGGCAGGTCGCCCCGCGCTGGGTCGTCTCGGGCGGGGCGCGGCGCAGCCAGGTGCGTTTCCTGTCGAAGGATCATTTCGTCACTGGAGCGAACCCCGATGACAGCGGGTCGGTCACGCACACCCGCACGACTCCGGTGGCGGGCGTGCTCTTCAAGCTCGATCCGCGCCTGCACCTCTATGCCAACGCGGGCGACGGGTTCGAGACGCCCACCTTTGCGGAGCTTGCCTACCGCGCCGGCGGCGTCACCGGGCTGAATTTCGGGCTCACGCCGGCGAAAAGCCGCCACTACGAAGTTGGAGCGAAAGCGCGCCCGGCGAGCGGGATACGCATGAACGTGGCTCTCTTCCACATCGAGACGCGCGATGAGATCGTGACCAACACGTCGGCGGGCGGGCGCACCGATTTCAAGAATGCCTCGCGCACCTC
>JANNKG010000315.1:0-2579 GCA_031396185.1 Burkholderiales bacterium
CACCCAATCCCGCGCGAGCGGGCCGGTGTCGTACATGCGGGTCTTCGACCAGTCGTGCGAGACCGTGGAATCGGCGGGCAGCCGCCGCGGTGCGCAGATGGGCGTGCTGCGCTGCGACCACCCCGATATCGAGCGATTCATCCACGCGAAGGATGCGGGCGAGCTCACCAACTTCAACATCTCCGTGGGCGTGACCGACGCATTCATGGTCGTAGTGGAATCGGACGGCGAGTTCGAGCTGGTGCACAAGGCCGAGCCGGCGGATGACGTGAAGCAGGCGGGCGCGTACCAGCGTGGCGACGGATTGTGGGTTTTTCGCAAGGTCCGGGCGCGCGACCTCTGGGAGCAAGTCATGCGCTCGACTTACGATCACGCGGAGCCGGGAATCCTGTTTCTCGACCGGGTGAATCGCGACAACAACCTGCATTATTGCGAGACTCTCGAGGCGTCCAATCCCTGCGCCGAGGAATTTCTGCCCGCGTACGGTTGCTGCTGCCTCGGATCGATCGACCTGACGCGCTTCGTGCGCGATCCGTTCACCCCGAACGCGAAGTTTCAGTACGAGGAGCTTTCGAAGATCGTGCCGGTTGCGGTGCGAATGCTCGACAACGTGCTGACCGTCACGCCCTGGCCGCTCAGGCAGCAGGACGACGAATCGAAGGCCAAGCGCCGCGTCGGGCTGGGCTTCACCGGCCTGGGAGATGCGCTGCTCATGCTGCGCCTGCGCTATGACACCGAAGAGGCGCGCGCGGCGGCCGCAAGAATTGCCGAATGCATGCGCGACGCGGCCTATCGCGCCTCGATCGACCTGGCCGTCGAGCGCGGCGCGTTCCCGATGTTCAACGCGGACCTGTACCTGTCCGGAGGCAATTTCGCCTCGCGCCTTCCGAACCTCCTCAAGGATCTCATTCGCAAGCACGGGATTCGCAATTCGCACCTGCTTGCGATCGCGCCCACCGGCACCATCAGCCTCGCGTTCGCCGATAACGCTTCCAACGGCATCGAGCCGCCGTTTTCGTGGACCTACACGCGCAAGAAGCGCATGGGCGATGGCACGCACAAGCAATTCCGCGTCGAGGACCACGCGTGGCGGCTCTACCGGCACCTCTTCGGCAAGGACGCGAAGCTGCCGGACTACTTCGTGAGCGCCCTCGAGATCTCCGCCGACGCGCACCAGGAAATGGTCGCGGCCGTGGCGCCCTTCATCGACACCAGCATCTCCAAGACGGTGAACGTCGCCGAGGACTATCCGTACGCGGACTTCGAGGGCCTCTACATGAAGGCGTGGAAGTCGGGCCTGAAGGGGCTGGCGACCTATCGGCCCAACAGCGTCCTGGGCGCGGTGCTCACGCCGGACGCGGCGCCCGGCGCGCTCGCGGAAATCTCGCCGGACGGCGCCAACCGCCGCCTCACCATCAAGAAGTTGCCGCAGCCGGTGCTCACCAGCCTGCGCTGGCCCGGGCGTCCGGAGATGCCCGAAGGAAACCTCGCGTGGACGTACATGATCGAGTCGCCCTTCGGCCGCTTCGCGCTGTTCGTCGGCCAGGTCGACGAGGCGGGGCGCGCCTTCCCCTTCGAGGTCTGGGTCAACGGCGCCGAGCAGCCGCGCGGGCTGGGCGCGGTGGCGAAGACGCTGTCGATGGACATGCGTGCGAACGATCGCGCGTGGCTCAAGATGAAGCTCGACGCGCTCGCCAGCACCGTCGGCGACGATGCCTTCGAGATGCGTTTCCCGCCTCACGGAGAAAAGCGCAAGGTGCCCGGCGTGGTCGCGGCGATGGCGCAGGTGGTGCGCTGGCGCTGCGAGCAGTTGCGCGCCCTGGAGGTCCAGGGCGCGTCCCCGGTCCTCGACCACATGTTCAGCGTCGAGGAGCCGCGCACCGGCACCGACGGCACGCTCGCGTGGACGGTGGATATCTCGCACCCCACTTCCGGCGACGAATTCGTGCTCGGGCTGAAGGAGATCCAGCTCCCCGACGGTTCCACGCGTCCCTACTCGATCTGGCTCTCGGGCCACTACCCGCGCGCGCTCGACGGCCTCACGCGCATCCTCTCGCTCGACATGCGCGTGATCGATCCCGCATGGATCGGGATGAAGCTACGCAAGCTCCTCGATTATTCTGAGCCGCTCGGCGATTTCATGGCCTTCGTTCCGGGCGAGCGTCGCCAGCAGAACTGGCCTTCCACGGTGGCCTATCTTGCTCGCCTCGTGATCCACCGCTATGCCATGCTGGGCGTGCTCGACGAGCGCGGCTTCCCGACACGCGAGATGGGAATCCTCGAAGCTCCGCGAGCCGCCGATGAGCCGGCATTGATGAAGGGCGCGCGTTGCCGCGAGTGCGGCAACTACACCGTCATCCGCAAGGACGGCTGCGACTTCTGCAGCGCCTGCGGTTGGGTGGGCCTCTGCGGCTGAAGAGGACTACTGCGGCCTGACCAGCGGCACGTAGAGGTGGTAGAGCGGCCCGGTGATGATCATGCCGAGCGAGACGCCCAGCCACCCGCCCAGCAGTACCGCGGACCAGGTTCCGAACAGCGCTTGTCCAAGGATGAGCCCGAGGAAACCGATCGCGATCACC
>JANNKG010000334.1:0-2311 GCA_031396185.1 Burkholderiales bacterium
CGGATACGCAAATCTGGGGAACGCAGATGGCCGCAGATGAAAGACGGATGACCGCAGATGAAAGCGAAAGGGTTGCCGGTATTCAAGCGCGCCACGAACTCCAATCGCTGCATCTCTCCAGGCCTTATCTGCGGCTATCCGCCTTTCATCTGCGGCCATCTGCGTTCCCCAGATTTGCGTATCCGTCAGCCACTACCGCTACATCACCGCGCCGAGCTGCCACGGCACAAATTCATCGGCCCCGAATCCATGTTTCTCGCTCTTGCTCGGCTGTCCCGAGGCGGTGGCGAGCACCAGGTCGAAGATCTTCTGGCCGGCATCCTGCACGCTCATCGAGCCATCGAGGATCGCGCCGCAGTTGATGTCCATGTCGTCTTCCATCCGCTCGTACATGGGCGTGTTGGTCGCGAGCTTGAGCGATGGCGCCGGCTTGCAGCCGTACACCGAGCCCCGTCCGGTGGTGAAGCAGATCAGGTTCGCCCCGCCCGCCACCTGGCCGGTGGCCGAGACCGGATCGTAGCCGGGGGTATCCATGAACACGAACCCCTTGGCAGTCACCGGCTGGGCGTACTCGTACACCCCCATCAGCCCCGAAGTCCCGCCCTTGGCCACCGCCCCGAGGGACTTTTCCAGGATCGTCGTGAGCCCCCCCGCCTTGTTGCCGGGCGACGGGTTATTGTTCATCTCGCCATGATTGCGGGCGGTGTACTCCTCCCACCAGTGGATGCGCTCGACGATCTTCTCGCCCACTTCGCGGCTGACCGCACGCCGCGTGAGGAGATGCTCGGCCCCGTAGATCTCGGGGGTCTCCGACAGGATCGCCGTGCCGCCGTGCCTCACCAGCAGGTCGACCGCCGCGCCGAGCGCGGGATTTGCGGTGATCCCCGAATAGCCGTCGGAGCCGCCGCATTGCAGCCCGATGGTGATGTGGCTCGCCGGAACGGTCTCGCGCCGCACCTGGTTCGCGTGGGGCAGCATCTCACGCACGATCCCGACGCCTTCAGCGACGGCCTTCGCCGTGCCGCCCTTGTCCTGGATGGTCATCGCGCGCAGCAGCGGCCCCTGCGCCAGGCCCTCGGTGAAGAACAGGGCGTCCATCTGGTTGGACTCGCATCCAAGGCCGATGATCAGGACGCTGGCGAAGTTGGCATGGCGAGCGTAGCCCGCGAGCGTGCGGCGCAGCACGTCGATGCCCTCCCCGGTCGATCCCATGCCGCAGCCGGTCGTATGGGTGAGCGCCACGACGCCGTCCACGTTGCCGAAGGCCTCCAGCGCGGCTCCCCTAAAATGCTCGGCCACGTACTTCGCCACGGTCGCCGAGCAGTTCACCGTCGACAGGATGCCGATGTAGTTGCGCGTGGCGACCCGCCCGTCGGGCCGCACGATCCCCTGGAAGGTCGCGGGCGCGTCGACGAACGCCGTAGGCAGATATGCCTCCCCGAACCCGTAGTCCTTTGCGAAGGGGCGCACTTCAATGTTGTGCACATGCACGTGATATCCCGCCGCGATCGGCTGCGTGGCAAAGCCGATGATCTGGCTGTAGCGGCGCACCGCCTCGCCCGCGGCAATCGCCCGCGTGGCGACCTTGTGCCCGGCCGGAATGCGCTCCTTCACGACCACGCCTTCCTTGAGGAGGTTGGTGCCGGTCTCGAGTTCGCGGCACGCGATGAGGACGTCGTCGGCAGGGTTCAGGCGCAGGTATAGCGGGGTTTCACGCAACATGGAACGAATCCTTCAGCGGAACTGGGACGGCAACCACAGGCTGATCGAGGGAATATACGTGACTATCGCCAGGCTGATGAGCAGCGGCACCAGCCACGGCAGGATCGCCATGGTGGTGCGCTCTACCGACAGCTTGGCCACCCGCGCAAGGACGAAAAGCACGAGGCCCATGGGCGGATGCAGCAGCCCGATCATGAGGTTCAGCACCATCACCAGCCCGAAGTGCACCGGGTCGATGCCGAGCTGGCGCACGATCGGCAGCAGGATCGGGACCAGGATGGTGATCGCGGCGGTGGGCTCGAGGAAACATCCCACGAACAGCATCAACAGGTTCGCGAGCAACAGGAAGCCCGCCGGCGTGCTCACGACCGACAGCACCCAGGTGGCGATCATCTCGGTGGTGCGGGTGGCGGTGAGCATCCACCCGAATATCGATGCCGCGGCCACGATCAGCAGCACGGTGGCGGTGGTCTCCATGGTGTCCATCGAGGCCTTGACGAACATCTTCCAGTTGACCGTGCGGTACCACACCACGCCAAGAAAGAGTGCCCACACGCAGGCGGCGATGGCGCCTTCGGTGGCGGTGAAG
>JANNKG010000364.1:0-2068 GCA_031396185.1 Burkholderiales bacterium
GATGCAGGCCCGGCGGAAGGTCCCCGGCCGCGAGGACCTGCTGGATCCAGCCGCTCACTCCGGCAACGCCGGCAACGCCGAATCTCCTCAGCAGCTCCCGGCGCCGTGCGTCATGCGTCATTCGGATCTCCTGAACACGATGTCCCAAACGCCATGTCCCAGCTTGAGGCCGCGGCGCTCGAACTTGGTCTCGGGGCGCGTCGCAGGTCGCGGCGCGAAGGCTTCTGCGGTGTTGCGAAGTCCGGGCACCTGCAGCAGGACGCCGAGGACATGGTCCGCATAGTCCTGCCAATCGGTGGCCACATGCAAGTAGCCGCCGGGCGCGAGCCGCGCGGTTACGAGCTCCGCGAAGGCCGGCTGGATCAGGCGGCGCTTGTGGTGGCGTTTTTTTGGCCAGGGATCGGGGAAAAAAATGTGGATGCCCGCGAGCGAATCGCGCGGGACCATGTCACGCATGACCTCCACCGCATCGTGCTGCACCACGCGAACATTCGGCACGGCGTTTTCGTCGAGCTGCTTCAGCAGGCTGCCGACGCCCGGCGCGTGGACTTCGATCGCAAGGTAGTCGGTGCCGGGGTTTTCGCCGGCGATACGCACCGTGGTCTCCCCCATTCCCGAGCCGATCTCGACGACTGTCGGCGCCACGCGCCCGAAAATCTCACGAAAATTCAGGGGCTCCGGCCGGTAGGCGACGCCGAGTCGCGGCAGCAGCTCGGCGTAGGCGCGCTGCTGCCCGGGCGAGAAGCGGCCCTGGCGGAGGACGTAGCTGCGGATAGGGGGGTGTGTCACGGGCGCAACAAAAAAATCGCTTCGCGATTATATGCGGGTCATTTGATTGACACGCGAAAAACCGGAGCCTAGATTGGGATCAAATTCGGCGGAGACAACAATGACTCGTCACAGGTCGCTCTTCGCATCGGCGCTCGTCCTGGCGCCCGGCGCCGCGCTTGCCGCAGACTACCTCGGCACGTTAAAGCCGCCGCAATCGAGCCTCACCCCGCCCGGAATCTACTCGTTCTCCCTCGCCGCGCCCGCGCTTGTCGGGGCGCCCCATGGCGATAGCGGGTTTCGCCTCAAGCTCGGCTACAAATATTCACGCTACTTCGCGGTGGAAGGCGAATACGTGGACTTCAAGCCTGCCGGTCCCGAGATGTTCGCAAGTCCCGGCAGCCTCGCATCCGCGTTTCGCAGCACCGGATTCGGCGTGGACACGATCGCGATGCTGCCGTTGTGGCGCTTTTCGCTGTATGGCCGGCTGGGCGCCTATCGTGGCGACGCGCGCGGCGGCTTCGGCTACGGCTCGACGGCGCTGCTCCCCGCCGACGGATTCGCGCGCGGCTCGCGCTGGCGCTATGGCATGGGGATGCGCTACGACTTCACTAAATCCCTCGGCATCCGCGCCGAGCTCGAGCGCAACGCGCCGCTCGGCTCGCCGCTCGCGACCGACGCCGAGGCGGCGGACCAGTTCTCCGTCGGGGTGAGCTGGCGCTTCTAGCCGGTTTTCTGGATCAACCCGGATTCGGGCGAGCTCGGCGCCGCTTCGTAAGGCTTCTTCGCCATCCTGCCCGCGAGAAACGCCTCGCGCCCGGCTTCCACGGCGAGCCGCATCGCGCCTGCCATCCGCACCGGGTCGCGCGCCTTCGCAATGGCGGTATTCATCAGGACACCGTCGCAACCCAGCTCCATCGCGATGGCCGCGTCGGAGGCGGTGCCGATGCCTGCATCCACCAGCACCGGCACCTTCACCCGGTCGATGATGATCTGCAGGTTCCAGGGATTGATGATCCCCATGCCCGAGCCGATGAGGGACGCGAGCGGCATCACCGCCACGCATCCGAGCTCCTCGAGCTGCCTCGCCATGATCGGGTCGTCGCTGCAATACGCCATCACCTCGAAGCCTTCGGCCACCAGCGTCTTCGCGGCATCGAGCGTCTCGGGCATGTTGGGATAGAGCGACTGCGCGTCCCCGAGCACCTCGAGCTTCACCAGCGAATGCCCGTCGAGCAGCTCGCGCGCAAGGCGTAGCGTGCGCACCGCGTCCTGGGCGGTAAAGCAGCCGGCGGTATTG
>JANNKG010000386.1:0-2127 GCA_031396185.1 Burkholderiales bacterium
GTGCTCCCCCGAGTAGCCGGGGTTGTAGAACGGGTCGCCCGCGCGCAGGAGGGGCTTCCACTTGAGGCGGAAGAGCGCCGAATCCTCGGGGTGTGGATCGTTGCCCCGGCTGGTCCCTCGGGTGTAAGACTCGTGGTGCACCAGGCGTGCGTGGGGCGACATGATCACGCGAAACCCGCGCTCCCCCACCCTGAGGCACAGGTCCACATCGCCAAAGCCCACGGCGATCGACTCGTCGAACCCCTGCACCTCACGGAACGCGTCGGCGCGCATCAGCATGCAAGCGGCGGTGACGGCGGAAACCTCGCGGTTGACGCGCATCAGCTCGGGCTCGATCGGATCGTCGGGAAAGCGCACCCATTTGGCGTAGTGCTCGGCCGCCCCGTACATCCCCACGCACACGCCCGCGTGCTGGATGTGCTTGCGGTCGGGATAGAAGAGCATCGCACCGACGATGCCGATGGACGGCTGCTGGCCCAGCTCGAGCATGCGCTCCAGCCACCCCGGCTCGAACGCCTCGATGTCGTTGTTGCAGAAAAGATAGTGCGAGTAGCCCTCGCCCAGCTTCGAGACCGCGAAATTATTGATCGCTGAAAAATTGAAAACTCCCTCGTAGCGCAGCACCCGCGCCGCGCCCGCCAGGGACAGGAGGTACGCACGCGTGGCCGGTTCGTCGGACTCGTGGTCGACGACCACGATGTCGTAGGCTGCGGCACCCGCGTTGGCGCGAATGCTCTCGATGCATTGGCGCAGCAGGTCGCCGTGGTTCTTGGTGGGGATGATGATCGCGACCTTCAGCCCCTCGCGAAGCGGGTAGCGCGCCTCGAACAGGTTGAAGCGGCTGCCTTCCCCGATCGCGCCCCGGTCGCCGCTGCGCTCCAGGTGGTGGCCGATGACGGCTCGCGAAGTGTCCATCACCTGCTGCTTCCGGTCTGCCCCCGCCGAGCCGCCGTGGATGCGCCAGCGGTAGAGAATGTCCGGGATGTGGACGATCGCCTTGGCGCGCTCGGCCAGGCGCAGGATCAGGTCGTAGTCCTGCGAAATTCGCAGTGCCTCGTCGAATCCCCCGATCTCGCGCGCGAGCGACGTCCGAAACGCCACGAGGTGCACGATGTACGGATGCTCGCGCAGGTACTCGAGCGAGAATGCCGGCCGATAGGCGTAGCGCCGCACCGTCTGGCCGTCGGGCGTGATCAGCACCTCGTCGGAATAGACGAGGTCCGGATCGTCCTCCACGATCGACTCCGCGACGCGGAAGAGCGCGTGCTCCTCCAGCAGGTCGTCGTGGTCGAGGAGCACCGCGTAGTCGCCGGTCGCCAGGGCGAGCGCGCGGTTCGACGCGTGGGAGACGCCGCGATTCTCCTTGCCGAACGACAGGTTGATCCGCCCGTCTTCCTTCGCGAACCTTTCAAGGACGCGCCGCACGTGCGGCTCGGTCGAGTAATCGTCGGCGATGCACAGCTCCCAGTCGGGGTAGAGCTGGCCGCGCACCGACTCGATCATCTGGACCAGCACATCCTCGCGCGTGTTGAAGGTCGGCACCAGCACCGCGATCAGGGGGCGCACGTTCATCGTGGCGATGCGCTGGACCACGCGCGGGCGCACTTCGCGCTCGAACTTGCGGCGGTAGTCGGTCCAGAGGTCCTTGCGGGTGGGGTCATCGTTGCGCAGGCCGAGCAAGGCCTTCTTGGATTCGATCCAGCCGCCCTTGCGCCACGCCTCGGCGACCTTGCCCACCCTGCGTGGCAGCGCCGCCGGCTCGCGCGCCACCCAGCCGGCGACTCGCGCCGCGGTCTTGATCTTGCGCACCGCGTGGCCCATGACGCGTATCGGGCTGGACGCGCGCCAGCTGGTGGACGCATAGATCTCGTCGAGCTGCGCGCTCTTCACGTCGAGCACCGCCTTGCGATGCTCGAGCTCGTTGGTCAGGTGTGTGATGCGCGCATCCCGGTCGATGAGCCCCGCGTCGCGCTCGGCCACCTCCCCGCTCAAGCCGACGATGCCCTGCACCAGCTTCTCGCGATCGCGTGCGGCGTGGGCGGCGGCGGCTTTCGACGCCGCCTCGCTGCGAATCCGTGCCTCGTTGATGAGCGACATCTGCAGGTGCACGCTCTTCACCTGCTTCCA
>JANNKG010000336.1:0-5372 GCA_031396185.1 Burkholderiales bacterium
CCGCCGAAACCGCCAACGGTCTGCTTGAGGCCGTTCTGCGCATGGCAGGTCACGCATCCGGGCGCGAGCTTCATCGGGTAGTAGCCCATGACGGTGTTGCCGGTGCGCTTGACCACTGGATCGAGTCCGCCCGCCGCCACCAGCTGTTCCACCTCGCCCACCAGCGGCGAGCCTTTCATCACCTTGCGCACCGCCCAGTCGCCGTTGATGAGCTCGCTGTCGCGGGTGGTGGCGTAGGCCTGGATGGTGCCCTTCATCGACTGGTTGAATTCCTTCAGCACCTGCGCGCGGAAGAACGCGGGCACGAATGCATCCTGGCCGCCTTTGGTGAGGTTCGGCTGGAACTTGGTGACGACCGAGCTGAACGCGTGCAGGTAGGCACGTCGCGCCTCGCCGATCACGCCGGCGGGCTTGGTGTCGAGCGGCACGCCGGCAGCCTTCTGGTAGCGCGTGCGGAACTGGTTGGCGAGCGCCTCGGGGCTCACCTGCTCCTTGTCCACCTTGCCGCTGTTGATCGCGGGCTGAAGGTCGCCGATCACGTTGGTGCCTTCGGTGACCAGCAACCGAAGCTCCTGCGCGGCCTGCTTGGCGGTGTCTTCGGCCAGCTGCGCAAGCGACGGGGTGCTCGCCATGGCTAGCGCGGCGGCGGTCAGCGCGGCGCGGCACGGATGGGATGTGATGAAGCGCATGGTGTCTCCGGGTTCTTGGAAGCGACACAGGCTATCACGGAGCTTCCAGGGGAAAATATGACTGCCGTCACACCACTTCTTACAGTCGTCATGCCGCCGGCAGTCGTGCGTCGCGAGGCTGGCACGCGAGGGGTGCGGACACAGGCCGTAAAATGGCGCGATGGTCACCACGGGCGGTTCCGATGTCCACGCGTCCCGCCGCTTTCGCTGGACCTTCGCTGCGCTGCTCGCGGCGCTCGCGACCCTGGGCCCCTTCTCCATCGATGCCTACCTGCCGGCCTTCGCGGGGATCCAGGCATCGCTGAACGCGACGCCGCTGGAGATCCAGCAGACCCTGTCGGGGTATCTCTTCGCGTTCGGCGTGATGTTCCTCTTCCACGGCGCCCTGTCCGATAGCTTCGGGCGCCGGCCGGTGATCCTGGTGGCGCTGGTTGTCTACACCGTCGCTTCGGTTGGCGCGGCCATCGCGGAATCGGCACACGCCCTCATCGCGTGGCGCGTGGTACAGGGGCTTTCGGTCGGTGCCGGCATGGTGGTGGGCCGCGCGATGATTCGCGATCTCTTCGGGCCCGAGGACGCGCAGCGCCTCATGTCTCTGGTGACGCTCTTCTTCGGGCTCGCGCCGGCGATCGCGCCCATCATCGGCGGGTTCCTGTTCGTCGGGCTCGGCTGGCGGGCGGTGTTCTGGTTTCTCGCGGCGGTGGGGTTGCTGCTCGTGGTGGTGAGCGTCCGTTCCCTGCCGGAAACCCTGCCCGAAGATGGGCGGCAGTCTTTCCATCCGGTGGCGCTGCTACAGGGCTACCGCGAGGTCGGCATCAATATCCGGTTCCTGCTGCTGTCGCTCGCCGCGGGCTTCAACTTCAACGCGTTCTTCCTTTACATCGTCTCGGCGCCGGTATTCCTCGGGGAGCACCTCGGCCTCGGTCCGCAGCAATATGCCTGGCTTTTCATCCCTTGCATCGCCGGGATCATGGTCGGCGCCCAGCTGTCGGGGCGCGCCGCTGGACGGCATTCGGCCAAGCGCACGGTGCAGCGCGCCTATGCCTTCATGGCTGTCGCCGTCGCGGTCAACGCGGTTTACGCATTCGCGGTTCCGCCCTCGATCCCGTGGGCGGTGATTCCGCTGATGGTCTATGGCATCGGGTTCGCGATGGCGATGCCGTCGATCTCCCTCATCACGCTCGACCTGTTTCCCACGCGCCGCGGCATGGCGGCCTCGCTGCAAGGCTTCGTGTCGGGAATGGTCAACGTGCTGACCGCCGGGGTGGTCTCGCCGCTGGTCTGGCATTCGCCCCGCTGGCTGGCGATCGCCATGACCGCGATGATGCTTGTCGGCTTCGCCAGCTGGCGCCTCTACCTGCGCTCGGCGCGCCACAAGGCGGGCACCCTTCCGCCGCTGGCCGGGGTCTGACGTGCCCGCGCCGCCCGCGCTCGGCGAGGCATTTCGCCACCTCCAGGCCGGGAACGCCGCGCTGGCACTTGAAGTCGCACGCGGGATAGCGCTCTCCAGCCCCCGCTCGGCACGGGCGCGGCTTGCCGAGGGCATCGCACTGCGCATGCTGGGCCGGCTGGACGAGGCGAGCTCGGCCCTGGCTCGCGCGGCAACCCTCGATCCGCGCGACCACGCGATCGCCTATGAACTCGGCGTGGTGCGCCAGTTGCAGGGAGACCTCTCGGCTGCGGCGGCGCAATTCGAGCAGTCACGCCGTTTGAATCCCGGATTTTTCGCAGCGCATTTCTCGGCGGGGTCGCTGTGTTTCGACCGGAAGGAGTGGGATGCGGCGGCGGAGCGCTTTGGCGCGGCGCTCGCGGTGCAACCGGGACAATCCGACGCGTTGAGCAACCTCACGCGTGCCCTGCAGCTCGCGGGCCGCCCCGACGATGCCGAGCGGGCCCTGGTGAACGCGCTCGCCGCCGATCCGCACGACTTCGATACCCTGCGCACTTTTGGCCGATTCTCGGTGGCGCGCGGCAACTTCAAGCGCGCCGCCACGCTCTTCACCGAAGCGTGGCATGCCCGCCCGGACGACGAAGCGCTGCCGATCTTCGTAGCGCAAGTCGAGCTCTTGCTGGGGCGTTGGGAGGCGGCATGGTCGGCCTATGCGCAACGCGCGCCGCGTACCCAACTGGCCAGCGTGCGCGCCGCGGCGGGCTTGCCCTATCGCCTGCCGGAGCTGGCGGAGCTGCGTGGACGCGATGTCTGCCTGGTTGCCGAGCAGGGCTTCGGCGACACGCTTTTCTTCCTGCGCTGGGCGCCCTTGGTCGCCGCGGCGGGCGCGAGGCTCGCTTTCGTGGGGCCCACGGGCCTGCATTCATTGCTCGCGCGTAGCGGACTCTTCGACGCGCTGCACGGGCCGGGAGACGCGAATCTTCCGGCGACTGCGCTGCCCCTGTTGGTGGGCGACCTGCCGCGGATTGCGTCGAAGCACGACCCCCTCGGCGTGCAATCGCTGCGGATCGCGCCGTTGCCCGAAAAGCTTGCCCATTGGCGCGCTCGCCTCGAGCAAGCGGGCCCCCGCCCCTGGGTCGGCGCAACCTGGCGCGCGGGCCTGCCTCCCGAGCAGCTCGCCCACGGCCTTTACAAAACAGTTCCACTGGAACCGTTCTTCGCCGCGACTGCACACCTCGGCGGAACAACCGTCGCGCTGCAGCGCCGCCCCGCGGCGGAGGAGATCGACGCGGCGGGCAAGGTCCTGGGACGGCCGCTGCACGATTTCTCCGATGCGAACGCCGATCTCGAGGACGCGCTCGCGCTGGTAGCGCTGCTCGACCATTACATCGGCGTCAGCAACACCAACATGCACTTGGCGGCGGCGGCGGGCACGACCGCCGACGTGCTGGTGCCGTTTCCTCCGGAGTGGCGCTGGCGCATCGACGGTGAGTCCCCGTGGTTCCCCGGCTTCCGTGTGCATCGCCAGGGCGTCGATGGCGACTGGTCGCACGTGCTGGGACAGCTGGCGCGCTAAAGCGTCTGCCGGCAGCGCGTCTCGCGCGTGAACGCGAGTAGCACCAGGGAGACCGCGCCCCAAGCCAGGATCAAAGCGAAGCCCGACTGGTAGGCGGCGAAGTCGTAGACCCGCACGCCATCCACCATGCGCCCGTCCCAACGGCGGTCGAGGACGTAGCCCACCAGCGGCTGCATCAGGAGCCCTCCAAGCATTACGCCCATGTTGGCGATTCCCGAGGCGCTGCCGGCGAGGCGGGCGGGGACGGATTCCTTGGCGAAGGCGAAGGTGAGCACGAACACCCCCGCGGAGATGGCGACGCCGGCGAGCAACGCCGCCAGCACGGCGCGCGGCAGGCCCGGCACGAACACCACGATCGACCAGCAGAGCATCGCAATGACGAACCCGCAGATATAGAGGGGCTTGCGCCGTCCGATACGCTGCGACAACGGCCCGTACGCGAGGCTCGAGAGCGACCAGATCACGAGCATCGCAGAAGCCATCATCGCCGCCTCGCGCGGGGCGAAGCCGTAATGGGTCTGCAGGAATGGCACTCCCCAGAGGCCCGCGAAGGTCAGGATGATTCCCGACACGCCCCCGGGGATCAGGAACAGCAGCCACGTGTTGCGATACGACAGGACCTCCCGAAGCTGCGCCGTCATCGACGGTGCCGTGCTCTTGTGGGCATCGGCGGGGTAATAGCTGGCGTATCCCCGCTCGGCCGGGTCGTCGCGCACCACCAGCCAGATGGCAACAGCCGCAATCGCGGTTGCGGCCGCGGTGGCGATCATCGCCGGGCGCCATCCGAACGCATCGACAGCCACCCGCAGCGGCGCGCCCGCCAGGGTCGCGCCCGCCACGCCCACCACCAGCGCCATGCCGCTCGCGAAGGCGAAGAGGCGCGACGGCATCCAGTGCGTTACGAGCTTGAGCATCGACACGAATGCAACGCCGACGGATGCGCCGATGAGGAGCCGCCCCGTGTTGGCCCATGCGAGGCTCGGAGCGAGCGCGAATACGAGGGTGCCGAGCGCAGTCAGCGCCGCACCCGCGGCGAGGAGGCGGCGCGGCCCCCAGCGGTCCGCGGCGAGCCCTGTGGGAATCTGCACCGCCACGTAGCTGTAGAAATAAAAGGCGGAGAGGTTGCCGAGCGCCGCTGCCGACAAACCGAAGTCCAGGGAAAGCTCGCGGGTAATGACCGCCGGCGCAACCCGCAGGAAGAATGCGACCAGGTAGAGCGTGGCGGCGAGCCCCCAGACCAGCCACGCGAGCGACAGCGGCGGCGGGATGCCTCGAGCCGGAGCTAGTATTGTTCCCAGGGAAGCCCGTCGACGCGCCAGCCGTTGCGCGAGTTGCGGTGGTGCTGGTCGTCGAGCTCGCCTTCGAACCCGTACAGCACGTTGAACACATGCTTGAAGCCCGCGCCCTCGAGCGCTTCGCCCGCCTCGATCGTGCGGTTGCCGCTGCGACAGATGAGGACGATGGGCCGCTTCTCGAAATTGGCGCCCGCGAGCTTCTTCACCTGGCCGATGAAATGCGGGTTCTTCTCCCATTCCGCTCCGTCGTACCAAGGCACCATCATCGCCCCCACGGGATGGCCCACGAACATGTATTCCATCTCGCTGCGGCAGTCGATGAAGACCGCATCCGGGGTTGCCTTGAGGTAGTCGTAGGCCTGTTTCGGCTCGAGATGGTCCATGGATTCGATTCTAAACCCGGGCGTAGAATCTTTTCCATG
>JANNKG010000401.1:0-5855 GCA_031396185.1 Burkholderiales bacterium
GGTGATCCTTGGCGCGGCGATGCCTTCCTCGGAGGAAGCCAACATCGCGCGCGTCGTGTCGCTGCGCCTCGGCTGCGGCGACAAGGTGCCCGCGTGGACGGTGATGCGCAACTGCGCCTCGGGCCTGCAGGCGCTCGACTCCGCTTACGTGAATATCGTCGCGGGCCGCTCACGCCTGGTGCTGGCCGGCGGTACCGACGCCATGAGCCACGCACCCCTGTTGTATGGGCCCGCCATGGCCAACTGGTTCATGGCGATGAATGCCGCCAAGGGCGGCGCGAAGAAGGCCGCGGTCGCCGCGCGGTTCCAGGTCAAGTTCCTGGCTCCGGTGATCGCGATCCTCAACGGCCTGACGGACCCGATCGTGAAGCTCTCGATGGGATCGACCGCTGAGATCGTGGCCGAGCGCTTCGGCATCACGCGCCAGATGATGGACGAGTACGCGGTGGAATCGCACCGCCGCGTCGCCTTCGCCCAGGATAACGGCCGGTTGCCGGAGGTCGAGCCGATGTTCGGACCCGACGGCACGGTCTATGCAACCGATGACGGCGTGCGGCGCGACTCTTCCGTCGAGAAGCTCGCCAAGCTGAAGCCGGTCTTCGACCGCACCTACGGCAACGTCACCGCCGGCAACAGCTCGCAAGTGACCGATGGCGCGGCGATGCTGATCCTGGCTTCCGAAGACGTGGTGCGCGAATACGGCCTGACGCCGCTCGGGCGCATCGTCGATACCCACTGGGGCGCGCTCGACCCCGCCGAGATGGGCCTCGGTCCCGTGCATGCGATCACGCCGCTGATGCAGCGCCACGGGCTTACCTGGGACGACATCGACGCCGCCGAAGTGAACGAGGCGTTCGCCGCGCAGGTGCTCGGCTGCCTCGCCGCGTGGGAGGATCCCGGCTACATGAAGGAGCACTTCGGCCTCGACAAGCCGCTGGGCAAGCCTGACCGCGCCAAGCTCAACGTCGATGGCGGTGCGATCGCCCTCGGCCACCCGATCGGCGCCTCAGGCGCGCGCGTCGTGCTGCACGTGCTTAAGGTGCTCGAGCGTACCGGTGGCCGCCGCGGCGTGGCGTCGCTATGCATCGGCGGCGGGCAGGGTGGCGCCATGCTGGTCGAACGCGCCTAGATGGATCTCAAGCACTGGAAGCTGGAAACCGACGCCGACAACCTCGCGTGGCTGTGGTTCGACCGCGAGGGGAGCGCGACCAATACGTTCTCAAGCGAGGCATTGCGCGAGCTGGGGCAGGCGATCGATCACCTCAAGGCGATGCCGCCGCGCGGCCTGGCAATCCTCTCCAACAAGGAGAACGGCTTCGCGGCCGGAGCGGACATCCAGGAATTCACCACGCTGCGCGATGCCGACGCGGCGATCGCCTTCACGGTGCTCGGCAACGAGGTGTTCGACAAGGTTGCGGCGCTCCCTTTCCCGACGGTCGCAATGGTGCACGGCTTCTGCATGGGCGGCGGCACCGAGCTGGCCCTCGCTTGCCGCTATCGCGTGATGGACGACGGGGACAAGACCCGCATGGGGCTGCCGGAAGTGTTGCTGGGCATCGTTCCCGGGTGGGGCGGCGCCAAGCGCATGCCGGCGCTGATCGGTGCCGCGCCCGCCCTCGACCTGATGCTCACGGGTCGGGCGGTCGACAGCCGGCGCGCGAAAACGCTGGGCCTTGTCGATGCGGTGACCCCCAAGCGCCACTTCGAGAACGCGGCGCGCCGGATCCTCCTCGACCCGCCGGCGATGCGAAGGCCCGCGCTTGCGGCCGCCATCACGAGCTGGCCGGGCGTGCGCAACCTCGTCGCGAAGAAGGCCGAGAAGCAGGTCGCCGAGAAGGCGCGGCGCGACCACTACCCCGCCCCGTACGCGATCATCGACCTGTGGAAGGACTTCGGCGGCGACGTGCGCAATGTGCCGAGGGAACACCCTGCGTCGACAGCGAGCCTCTTTTTCAGCCCCACGACCAAGAACCTGATCCGGGTGTTCCTGTTGCAGGACCGGTTGAAGGCGTTGGGGAAAGACATTGGGCCCCGGGCCAACGATGCGACTGCATCGCCCGGGGCGACCATTCGCCATGTTCACGTGATTGGTGCCGGTGCGATGGGTGGTGATATCGCGGCCTGGTGCGCGCTGCGCGGCCTGACCGTCACGCTGCAGGACCTCACGCCCGACAAGATCTCGCCGGCGATCAAGCGCGCCGCCGAGCTCTACAAGAAGCGTCTCAAGCAGGGTCACCTGATCCGGGGCGCCATGGACCGGCTGGTGCCCGATGTTGCAGGCCACGGCGTGGCGCGCGCCGACCTCGTGATCGAGGCGATCGTCGAGAACGCCGAGGTCAAGCGGAAGGTGTTCGCGCAGGTCGAGCCGCGCATGAAGCCCACTGCGATCCTCGCCTCGAACACGTCGAGCATCCCGCTGCAGGAGCTGACCGGCGTCCTGAAACGGCCCGGGCGATTGGTCGGGATCCATTTCTTCAATCCCGTGGCGCAGATGCAGCTGGTCGAGATCGTTCGCGGGCCGCAGACATCGGAGGACGTCATGCAGGCCGCACAGGCGTTCACGCGCCAGATCGACAAGTTGCCGCTGCCGTGCAAATCGGCGCCGGGCTTCCTCGTGAATCGCGTGTTGTCGCCCTACCTGCTCGAGGCGATGCTGATGGTGGATGAAGGCATCCCGCCCGAGACGGTCGACGCGGCGGCGAAGGACTTCGGCATGCCCATGGGGCCGATCGAGCTCGCCGACCTGGTCGGCCTCGACATCGGCTGGGCCGTGGGACAGGAGCTCGCGAAGCCCGGCACGCCGATCCCGAAGAAGCTGCAAGCGCTGGTCGAGGGAAAGAACTTCGGCATGAAGTCCGGCCGCGGCTTCTACACCTGGGTGAAGGGGAAGCCGCAGAAGTCCGCGACGGGCCCCGGAACCGTGGATTTGAAGGCCCTCGCCGATCGCCTGGTGGCACCCGCGCTGAACGAATCGGTCGCGTGCCTGCGCGAAGGGATCGTCGCCGATGAGGACCTGGTCGACGTCGGCATGATCTTCGGCACCGGCTTCGCGCCCCATCGCGGCGGGCCGATGGCCACGATCCGCGCCCGCGGCAAGCAGGACTGGCTGCGAATCCTCGAGGAGCTCAGGGCCCACCACGGGCTGCGCTTCGAGCCTGATAGCGGTTGGGTTTCCATCTAACGGCGCCCTCTGCCTTGCGCGCGCTATCGGCCTGGCAGCGTCTCGAAACCCTGCCGCTCGGCAAGACCCTCTTCTCGCGCGCGATCTGCTTCAAGGCGCCGTACTTTTCCAGCATCTCGCCGCGCTTCGAGGAGCTTCGCCCTGGTTACGCGCGCGTGTCGATGCGCAAGCGCCGCAGCGTGACGAATCACATCGGCACGGTGCATGCGATCGCGATGTGCAACCTGGCGGAGATCGCCGCCGGCACGCTGACCGAGGTGTCGATCCCCGCGTCGATGCGCTGGCTGCCGAAGGGCATGCACGTCGAGTACCTGCGAAAGGCCGAGACCGACGTGGAAGCCACGGCCACGCTTCCCACGGTGGAGGAGGGCGCCGCACGCGACGTTCCCGCGACCGTGGAAGTGAAGGACCGCGAGGGCCAGGTGGTGTGTCGCGCCATCATCACGATGTGGGTGTCGCCGCGGAAACGCTAGCCGTCACGCGCTTCCCCTCCGAACGTCCCTGGGCCACCCTCGTCATTGCCGGGGCGATGGGAGTTCGCCAGGACTTCTACCACCCGTTGGCCCGATTTCTCGCGGCCAATGGCATCCAGGCGCTCACTTTCGACTACCGCGGCATGGGCGGGTCGCGCCCGCCGAAGCTGCGCGGCTTCGAGGCCGACGTCAGCGCCTGGGGCGAGAAGGATCTCGATTCCTTGCTTGGTGCGGCCCGATCGGACGCGCCGGGGCTTCCTCTGCTATTCGTCGGCCATAGCCTTGGCGGGCAGCTCCTTGGAGTGCCCGCGCGGAATGCGGAGGTCCGCGCCGCCATCACCGTGACCGCGGGCTCCGGCTGGTACAAGTACAACGACCGCATGCCGGTGCAGGTGCGCATCTTCTGGTTCGTCGCCATTCCCGCGCTCACGCCGCTCTTCGGATATTTCCCCGGCAAGGCGCTGCGCATGGTCGGTGACCTGCCATACGGAGTGGCGACACAATGGCGCCGGTGGTGCCTGCATCCCGAATACCTGATGTCTGAAGGCGAGCGCTACCGCGCCGCTTTCGATCGCGTGAAGGCGCCGATCCGCAGCTACTCTTTCGAGGACGATCCGTTCATTACGCGGCGGGCGGTGGACCACATGCATACGTTCTATCGAAATGCGAAGGTCGAGCGGTGTCACATCGGGGGAGGGAGAATCGGTCACTTCGGCTATTTCGCGCCTGCGAGCGAGCCCACGCTCTGGGCCGAATCCCTCAGCTGGTTGCGCTCCGCGGTCGAAACAGCTTAGGTTGCGCCATGGCCGCGATCCCCGTCACCTCCACCGATTCCATCGCCGACTGTTTCGCCAAGCGCGTCGCCGCCACGCCCGACGCCACCGCGTATCGGTTCTACGATCCGCACTCGACCGCCTGGAAGGAGCACACCTGGCGCCAGGCGGGCGAAGGGGTGGCGCGGATGCGAGCGGCACTCGAACGCGAGGGCCTCGTCGTGGGCGAGCGCGTCGCCATCATGGCGAAGAACTGCCCGGAATGGGTGTTCTTCGACCAGGCGGCGCACGCGCTGGGGCTCGTCGTGGTGCCGATCTTCGTCGACGACCGCCCGGACAACGTCGCCTATTGCCTCAACGAGTCCAACGTGCGGGTGGTCCTCGTCGATGGCCCCGAGCAGATCGCCAAGCTGAAGGAGGTGGCCGACCGCATTCCCGAGGTGAAGCGCATCGTGTCCATCGGGGCGCTGGGGGAGTGGCTGCCCGCGTCCGCTGAGCCGCGCCCGGTGGTCAAGGTGGATGGCAATGCGCTCGCCACCATCGTCTACACGTCGGGCACGACCGGCAAGCCCAAGGGCGTCATGCTCACGCACCAGAACATGCTTCAGAACGCAGCCGCGGGGCTCGCGGTCTACGACATCTTTCCCGACGACGTCTTCCTGTCGTTCCTGCCGCTCTCCCACATGCTGGAGCGCACCGTCGGCTACTACCTCACGATGATCGCCGGATCGATCGTCGCCTTCGCGCGCTCGATCCCTCAGCTCGGCGAGGATTTCAAGATGGTGCGGCCCACGATCATCGTGTCGGTGCCGCGTATCTTCGAGAAGCTGCACGCGCAGGTGCAGTCGACGCTGCAGTCCGCGACGCCCACGAAACGCCGGCTGTTCGAGTTGGCGTCGACCGTCGGCTGGGATGTCTTCCTGTGGAAGCAGAAGCGCGGGCCGTGGAAACCGTCGTTCCTGCTGTGGCCCGTCCTCAGGAAGCTGGTCGCCGCCAAGCTGCTCGAACGACTCGGCGGGCGGTTGCGAATTTGCATCAGTGGCGGCGCGGCGCTGAACCCGCAGATTGCGCGCACGTTCATCGGGCTGGGGCTACCGATCTGCCAGGGGTATGGGCTGACCGAGGCGTCACCGATCGTGAGCGTGAACCTCCTCGACCGCAACGATCCCGCGAGCATCGGGATGCCGCTGCCGGGCATCGAGATCGCATTCGGCGAGAAGGACGTGCTGCTGGTGCGCGGCCCCAGCATCATGCTCGGCTACTGGAAGAATCCCGAAGCAACGGCGAAAGTATTGAACGCCGACGGCTGGCTCGACACCGGCGACCAGGCGCGCCTGAAGGACGGTTTCCTCTACATCACTGGACGCATCAAGGAGATCATCGTCCTCGGCAACGGCGAGAAGGTGCCGCCAGTGGACATGGAGCTCG
>JANNKG010000418.1:0-6399 GCA_031396185.1 Burkholderiales bacterium
CGCGCTCACGGGCCTGGTGTTGATCACCCTCTACAAGCTCGTCTTCACCGGCTTCAAGACCGGTGCCGGCATGGCCGGGCTTGCGGGCCATTTCGCGCATGAGTGGGTGATCCTCGCCAACCTGCTGGGGTTGCTGCTCGGCTTCGCCCTCCTGTCCGACCACTTCGAGAAGAGTCACGTGCCGCTGGAGTTGCCGCGCATCCTTCCCGAAGGCTGGAAAGGCGGCTTTGCGCTCTTGTGGATCGTATTCGTGATGTCCTCGTTCCTCGACAACATTGCCGCGGCGATCATCGGCGGGACGATGGCGGCGGCGGTGTTTCGCAGGAAGGTGCACATCGGCTACCTCGCCGCGATCGTCGCCGCGTCGAACGCAGGCGGCTCCGGAAGCGTGGTCGGGGATACAACCACCACCATGATGTGGATCGATGGGGTGAGTCCGCTCGCGGTGCTCGATGCGTACGTCGCCGCCTCGGTGGCGACCCTGTTCTTCGGCTACTTCGCGGCGAAGCAGCAGCATGCCTATTCGCCGATCGCGAAGGATGCGCCGCGGGGCGCGCGTGTCGACTGGGCTCGGGTGGCAATCGTGGCGTGGATCCTGGTCGCCGCGATCCTCGCCAACGTGATCGCCAACCTGCACTTCAAGGAGGCGCTCGACCGGTTCCCGGTGATCGGCGCGGCCGTCTGGGTGGCGATCCTGCTGGCAGTGCCGCTTCGCCAACCCGACTGGAAACTCTTGCCGGGTGCGTTGAAGGGGTCGATCTTCCTGCTGGCACTGGTCACCAGCGCCTCGATGATGCCGGTCGAGAAGCTGCCGTCGGCCTCGTGGCAGAGCACCCTGGGCCTGGGGTTTCTATCGGCCGTCTTCGACAATATCCCGCTCACCGCCCTGGCCCTCAAGCAGGGCGGCTACGACTGGGGCCTGCTTGCGTTCGCGGTCGGGTTCGGCGGTTCCATGATCTGGTTCGGATCGAGCGCCGGGGTGGCGATTTCCAACACTTTTCCCGAGGCGAGGAACGTCGTGGCCTGGGTCAAGAGCGGCTGGCATGTCGCCGTGGCCTATGTGCTCGGATTCGCCGTGTTCATGGCGATCCAGGGCTGGCATCCCACGCCCAAGCGGGAACGGGGAGCCGAGGCACCGCCTGCCGCAGTGCAGCAAATTTCCGGCAGCACGGAGCTGAAGGCCCGCTGATACCGCCACGCAGGGCGATCACGACCGCAGCTTGATCCAAGTCTATTGCCTTTGCCCCCTCGAGGGGACTACGATCCACTGTTGAATCGCGGGCTTGGCTGCATTCCTATAGCGTTTTCCCGGACGCGCACAACCCACCCCTGGAGGAGTTCATGAGCAAAACCACACGCCGTACTTTCCTTGCGGGTGCCGCCGGTGCGGCAACGCTGGGATTCCCGATGATCGCGAAAGGACAAGCCGCAACCGGCCCCGTCTCGATGCGTTGGCAGTCCACCTGGCCCGCCAAGGACATCTTCCACGAGTACGCCAACGACTTCGCCAAGAAGGTCAACGACATGACCGGCGGCGAGCTCAAGATCGAAGTGCTGCCGGCCGGCGCCGTGGTTCCCGCCTTCGGCCTGCTGGATGCCGTGTCGAAGGGCACGCTCGACGGCGGGCACGGCGTACTCGTGTATCACTACGGCAAGCAGAATGCGCTGGCGCTGTGGGGCTCGGGCCCGGCGTTCGGCATGGACGCCAACCAGCTGCTGTCGTGGCACAAGTACGGCGGCGGCAAGGACCTGCTGAACAAGCTCTATGCCTCGATCGGCGCGAACGTGGTGTCGTATCCCTACGGCCCGATGCCGACGCAGCCCCTGGGCTGGTTCAAGAAGCCGATCACCAAGACCGAGGACTTCAAGGGACTGAAGTTCCGCACCGTCGGCATCTCGATCGACGTGTTCACGGCGCTCGGCGCGGCGGTCAACGCGCTGCCCGGCGGCGAGATCGTGCCGGCGATGGATCGGGGCCTGCTCGACGCGGCCGAGTTCAATAACGCCACGTCGGATCGGCTCCTCGGCTTCCCCGATGTGTCGAAGACCTGCATGCTGCAGAGCTTCCACCAGAACGCGGAGCAGTTCGAGATCATGTTCAACAAGACCAAATACGACGCGCTGCCGGCCAAGATGCGCGCGATCATCGACAACGCCGTGGAAGCCGCTTCCGCCGACATGTCGTGGAAGGCGATCGACCGCTACTCCAAGGACTACTCGGAGATGGCCAAGGGCGGCATCAAGTTCTACAAGACTCCGGACTCGGTGCTGCAGAACCAGCTTACCGGCTACGACACCGCTGCCGGGAAGAAAAGCGAGGGCAACGCACTCTTCAAGGAGATCGAGGCCTCGCAGCGCGCGTTCGCCGAGCGCGTGGTGAAATGGGACCTGGACACCAACGTGCAGCGCCGGATGGCGTACAACCACTACTTCGCACGCAAGGCAGCCGCGGCGCCGAAGAAGGCCTAAAAGAAGTGGTGTAGAAACAGTTTCAGCCTAGAAACACCATCCGGGCGCCACCCGGATGGTGTTTTTTCGAGCGAGGGCGGGAAGGAAACACACATGCAAAAGGCGCTACTCTTCATCGACCGCGTGAGTACCTGGGTTGGCCAGGCGTTCTCCTGGCTGATCGTGGTGCTCACCTTGTTCGTTTCGTGGGAGGTCTTTTCGCGCTATGCGCTCGACGCCCCGCATGCCTGGGCCTTCGACGCCATGGCGATGCTCTACGGCACCCTCTTCATGATGGCGGGCGCGTACACCCTCTCCAAGAATGGCCATGTACGCGGCGATGTCCTCTACGGCTTCTTCCGCCCCCGCACCCAGGCGACCATCGACCTGATTCTCTACGTCGTGTTCTTCATCCCCGGCGTCTTCGCGCTGACCTACGCGGGGTATTTCTACGCCGCGGAATCGTGGGCCATCAACGAGCACTCCAACGTGACCGCCGACGGTCCGCCGGTCTATCCGTTCAAGACCGTCATCCCGATCGCGGGGGCGTTCCTCCTGGCGCAGGGCCTGGTCGAGATCGTGCGCTGCGTGCTCTGCCTGCAACAGGGGTTCTGGCCCTCGCGCGAGCAGGACGTGGAGGAGGTCGACGTCGAGAAGTTGAAGGTGATGGTCAACGTGACGGACGCGGACATCCAGGGTGCGAGCGTAGCTCGGGAGGGGGCCAAGTGAAGATGCGCAAGGAGTTGATATTCGGCTTTACCATCATGGGGCTCATCATCCTGCCCACGCTGCTGTTCATGCCCTGGACCAACCTCACCCAGGGCCATCTCGGGCTGATGATGCTGTCGCTGGTGGTCGTTGCCATCATGCTGGGGTTCCCCACGGCGTTCACGCTCATGGGCATGGGCGTCTTTTTCGCGTGGCTCGCCTACCGCAGCGTCAATCCCGACCTGGCGGTGCGCCAGGTGCTGGACCTCATGGTGCAGCGTACCTACGGCGTGATGAACAACGAGTCGTTGCTCGCCATCCCCCTCTTCGTCTTCATGGGCTACCTGGTCGAGCGTGCGGCGCTGATCGAGCGGCTCTTCAAGAGCCTGCACCTCGCGCTCGCGCGCGTTCCGGGCTCGCTCGCGGTGGCCACCATCGTGACCTGCGCGATTTTCGCCACCGCTACCGGCATCGTGGGTGCGGTGGTGACGCTGATGGGCCTGCTCGCGTTCCCGGCCATGCTGCGCGCCGGCTACAACGTGCAGCTCTCGGCGGGCGCAATCACCGCGGGCGGCTGCCTCGGGATCCTCATCCCTCCCTCGGTGCTGCTCATCGTCTACGGAGCCACCGCCGGCGTGTCGGTGGTGAAGCTCTATGCGGGTGCCTTCTTCCCCGGGATCATGCTGGCGATGCTGTACGTGGGCTACGTGATCATCGTGGCGAAGATCAAGCCCTCGCTGGCGCCGCCGCTGCCCGAGTCCGAGCGCACCGTGCCGTTGACCGCGGCAAACCAGGCGTTGTCGCATCGCGGCCGCAACTCCATCGTGGTGCTCGGCAAGTCGCTGTTCGCCCCCTCCCCGGCGGGCGTGCGCAAGCGCGCCATCGCGACGCAATTCGTGATCTCGCTGCTGCCGATCCTCGTGCTCGGCAGCATGATTGCGCTGACGCTCAACCTGGCCACCAAGGCGCCCGAGGTGGTCGATACCTCCGGTCTCGAGCGTTCGGGGTTCGAGACCGAAGCCGCGCCCGCTGCGGACGCCGGGGGGCTTGCCCCACCACCCGCCGAAAGCACGGGGCTCGGCGAGCCGCCGGCGGAAAACGCCGGCCTTGCGGAGCCGCCCGCGGATCCCGCTGCTGCCGCGCCAGGCCCTGCAGCCACTCCCGCACCTGCCGCGGCGTCGGTGATCCCGAAACCGGCGCCTGCGATCGACAAGGCCGCAGCGGAGCGCGTCGACATTCCGACGTGGTTTTGGGTCTTCGGCGGAATCCTGCTCGCCATCCTGGTCCTGGTGTCGTTCCTGCTCACCTGGGAGCGGCTCGAGGTCTTCAAGATGCTGCTCACGTCGTTTTTCCCGCTCGCGGTGCTGATCCTCGCGGTGCTGGGCTCGATCGTATTCGGCTTCGCCACGCCATCGGAAGCGGCGGCCGTGGGGGCCTTCGGCGGCCTGCTGCTTGCGGTGGGCTACCGTTACGTCGCGCACCAGCGGGAGTTGGGAGGAGGCAGCGCGATCGCGGTGACCGCGCGCGACATGGGCGAGATCCTCAGGGACTCGGCGTTCCTTACCGCGAAGACCACCGCGATGGTGTGCTGGCTCTTCGTGGGCTCGGCGATATTCTCGGCGGCGTTCGCCCTCCTCGGGGGCCAGGAGATCATCGAGCGCTGGGTGCTCTCCCTTGGCCTCACGCCGCTGCAGTTCATGATCCTCGCCCAGGCCATCATCTTCATCCTGGGCTGGCCGCTCGAGTGGACCGAGATCATCGTGATCTTCATGCCGATCTTCATCCCGCTGCTCGCCAAGTTCAACATCGACCCGCTGTTTTTCGGGCTGCTCGTGGCACTCAACCTGCAGACCGCGTTCCTGTCTCCACCGGTGGCGATGGCGGCGTTCTACCTCAAGGGCGTGTCGCCGCCCCATGTGACCCTGAACCAGATATTCGTCGGGATGCTGCCGTTCATGGGAATCCAGGTGGTGGCGATCGTGCTGCTCTACATCTTCCCGGCGATCGGACTCTGGCTGCCGCAAGTCCTCTACAAATGACCACGCGATAGGCGCACCGCATACCCGTCGCCATCCTTTTGGCGACGGGGGATCCAACTCCCGTGCAAAAAGTCCTCATCACCCGCGGCATATTTCCCGAAGTTGTCGAAGCGCTTTCGCATCGCTTCGACGTGGAGCACAACGCCGAGGACCGGCCGTTGGCACTCGATGAACTGGCGCGGCGCCTGCAGGGAAAGAGCGGCGTGATAGCGACCGTAATGGACCGCTTCGACGAGGCGCTCCTCGCGCAGGCCACAGTCCTGAAGGTCAACGCCAACATCGCGGTCGGCTACAACAACATCGACGTCCCCGCGGCAACCCGCCGCGGCATCCGGGTCACCAACACGCCCGGGGTGCTCGACGACACGACCGCGGACCTCACGTGGTCGTTGCTGATGGCGGCGGCGCGGCGCATCGCCGAGGGCGATGCCTACGTGCGCGCGGGAGATTGGAAGATCGCCTTCGGCGTGCAGTACTTCCTCGGCCAGGACATCCATCACGCGACGCTCGGCATCATCGGCATGGGCCGCATCGGCCAGGCGATCGCGCGACGCGCCCAGGGCTTCGACATGCGCGTCATCTACCACAATCGCTCGCGGCTGGCGGATGCCGACGAGAAGCGGTTGAACGCGCATTGGGTCGAACGCGATCGGTTGCTCGCCGAGTCCGACTTTGTCGTCGTGATGGCGCCCTATTCGCCGGCGACTCACCATCTGATCGGCGCCGCGCAGATCGCCCTGATGAAGCCCACGGCGATTCTCGTGAACTCGGCGCGTGGCGGCGTGGTGGACGATGCAGCCTTGGTCGAAGCGCTGCGCGCGAAGCGCATCGCGGGCGCCGGTCTCGATGTCTTCGAAGGCGAGCCGCGCGTGCACCCCGGCTTCCTCGAGCTGCGCAACGTCGTCATGACTCCGCATATCGGCAGTGCTTCGCGCGCCACGCGCCTCGTGATGTGCAACACCGCCGCGGCCAACCTCACGGCGGTGCTCGAAGGCCGCGAACCCCCGAATCCCGTCAACACCATTCCCGCGCACGCGGGGATCCAGGCAAGGAGCGAAACATGAGCGCGAAGGTCGCATTTATAGGTTTGGGCGTGATGGGCTTTCCGATGGCGGGGCACCTCAGGGCGAAGGGCTACGACGTGACGGTGTACAACCGCACGGGATCGAAAGCCGACGACTGGGTGAAGAAGCACGGCGGCAAG
>JANNKG010000042.1:0-9447 GCA_031396185.1 Burkholderiales bacterium
TCCTCGCCGCGATCGCCTTCGGCATCCCGATGCAGGCTGACCGCGTGTACACCGAGGGGATCACGCAGCTCACCGCGCTCGACCTCAAGTACGCCGAGGGCCTCGGCTACCGGATCAAGCTCCTCGGCATCACGCGGCGCACGCCCAAGGGAATCGAGCTGCGCGTGCATCCCACGCTCATCCCCGCGCGGCGCCTGATCGCGAACGTCGAGGGGGTGATGAACGCGGTTCTGGTGAAGGGCGATGCCGTCGGGCCCAGCCTCTATTACGGGCGCGGAGCGGGCGCGGAGGCGACGGCCAGCGCCGTCGTGGCCGACTTGGTCGATGTGACCCGCATGGCGACCTCAGATCCCGAGCATCGCGTACCCCACCTCGCGTTCCAGCCCGACCGCCTGTCGAGCGAGCCGATCCTGCCGATGGAGGACGTCGAGACCGGCTGCTACCTGCGCCTGCGCGCGCTGGACCGCCCTGGCGTGCTCGCCGATGTGACCCGCATCTGCGCCGATCTGTCGATCTCGATCGATGCGATCTTCCAGAAGGAAGCCGCCGAGGGCGAGGACCAGGTCGACGTCGTGATCCTCACCCACGTGACCGCCGAGAGGAACGTGAACGCAGCGATCCGGCGAATCGAGGCTCTGCCGACGATTCCGTCGCCGGTCGTGCGCATCAGGCTGGAAGAGCTTCTGTGAGCAAGCGTCGCGCGTGAAGTACGTCAGCACGAGAGGTCACTCCGCCAGCCAGACCTTCACCGACATCCTCCTCGAGGGGCTCGCTCCTGACGGCGGGCTGATGGTCCCGGAGCTGTGGCCGCGGGTGACGCGTCCCAAGCTCGACGCGATGCGCGACCTCGCCTACCCGCAGCTCGCCTTCGAGATCCTGCGATTCTTCGCTGACGATTTTCCGGGCGCCGAGCTGAAGTCGATCATGCACCGGGTGTACACCGCGGAGAATTTCGGCACGGCAGAGGTCACCCCGCTCACCACGCTCGAGAACAACCTGCATCTGCTGCACCTGTCGAACGGCCCGACGCTCGCCTTCAAGGACATCGCCATGCAGCTCATCGGGCCGCTTTTCGAGAGTGTTCTCGAGCGCCAGGACCGGCGCCTGAACGTGCTGGGCGCCACCAGCGGCGACACCGGCTCCGCCGCCGAGCACGCCCTCGCCGGGCGCTCGCGCGTGAACGTCTTCATGCTTTCACCCCACGGGCGGATGAGCCCGTTCCAGCGAGCGCAGATGTACTCGTTGCAAGACTCGAACATCTTCAATATCGCGATCGATGGAACATTCGATGCCTGCCAGGATGTCGTCAAGGCAGTCAACGCCGACGCGCGCTTCAAGGAGGAGCACTCCATCGGCGCGGTGAACTCGATCAACTGGGCGCGGGTCGCGGCCCAGGTGGTCTACTACTTCAAGGGGTACTTCTCGGCAACTCGCAGCAACGACGAGCAGGTGTCGTTCGCGGTTCCCTCCGGGAATTTCGGCAACATTTTCGCCGGCTGGGTGGCCAAGCGCATGGGGCTGCCGATCAAGCGCCTGGTGCTCGCGACGAACGAGAACAACGTCCTCGAAGAGTTCTTCCGGACGGGGCGCTACCGCCCCCGCTCAGCCGCCGATACCCATGCGACCTCGAGCCCTTCGATGGACATCTCGAAAGCGTCCAACTTCGAGCGCTTCGTCTGGGACTCGGTGGATCAGGACGGCGACAAGGTGGCGTGGCTGTGGAAGCAGGTGGACGAGGAGGGCGGCTTCGACCTCTCCACCGACCGCGCGTGGGAAAAGATCGACGAGGACTCTGGATTTGCAAGCGGGCGTAGCACCCACGAGGATCGGATCAAGACGATTCGCATGGTGAAGGAAAAGTACGGCCGGGTGATCGATCCCCACACCGCCGACGGCGTGAAGATCGCGCTGCGCATCCGCGAGGCGCGCACCCCCATGATCTGCCTGGAGACTGCCCTGCCGGTCAAGTTCGATGAGACCATAGTCGAGGCCCTGGGCGAGCACGCCCCCCGCCCGGAGAAGTTCGCCGGGATCGAGAAGCGTCCCCAGCGTTTCGAGGTGATGAGGGCCGACCCCAAGGCCGTAAAGGCCTTCATCAAGGATCATTCCTAGCGCCATGAACAAAGTCTCCTGCGCAGCGCTTGTGTTGCTCCTTCCGCTCGCCGCCCAGGCGGGCGATCCGCCGCTGGCGCGTTGGTCGATCCAGACGGAACTTGCCTTGGACGTCTCTCAAGGCAGCAGGATGGCCGTCGATGCCGCGGGCGATGTGTTTGTTGCGGGCACTTACACGAACCAATGCATGATCGTCGAGAAACGCTCAGGGGCGAACGGCGCGTCGTTGTGGCGCCGGCAGGCCTGCGGCAGCCTCGCGTTCGCGCAGGGGCTGGCGGTCGACGCCGCGGGAGACGTCGTCGTCACGGGCCACCTGGACAACGACATGCGGACGATCAAGTACGCAGGAGCCGATGGCGCGGTGCAATGGGACAAGTCGTTCAACGGGCCCGCCAACGGCTATGACGACGGGCGAACGGTGGGCGCCGTCGCCGGTGGTGACTTCATCGTGGCCGGGGTGATGGCGGGAAACTCGCGCGACGGCAAGGTCCTCCGCTACCGCGGTTCGGACGGCGCGATCGTGTGGCAGGCAACCATCGACAATGGCGCCGACGACGACTTCTACGCTTCCGCAGTCCTTGACGATGGCGCCGTCGCGATTGCCACACGTAGCTACGTCTCATCGAGGAACCGATGGAGCATCGCCAAGCTGAACCCGGACGGAGTCCAGGTTTGGCGAACGATCTTCGGGACGATCGAAGGCTTCCCGAGCGCGCTCGCGATCGACGACGACGGGGCGGTCTACGCGGCCGGTGTCTTCAGGCCAAGGGAGGGCCAAAACGATCTCACGATCATCAAGCTTTCCTCCGGGAGCGGTGAGGTCGCGTGGCAGCGCGACTTCAACACCCTCGGCAATGACCACGTTAATGGGATGAGAGTCGACAACCAGGGCTCGCTCTATGTGACCGGCAGCATCGAGGGCTCCATGCTCACGGCGCGGCTATCCACGGCCACGGGGGCGAGCATGTGGGAATCGCGATCCGCGGGCGACATTGTCGCTGGCGAGAGCGGTCAGGACCTGGCGCTCGACGACCAGGGCAACGTTCTGGTGACGGGCCATTCGTTCAACCTGTCCGTTACCCGAACCGTCAAGTATTCGGCTGGCGGGCAGCGCCTGTGGATGCGTGCGGACGAATTGCTGCCGCTGCGCGGAAATGGCCACGCGGTCGTCACGCGAGGCTCCGACATCTTCGTGCTCGGGACTTCGGGGGAATCTGGCCTCTTTGCCCGGATCACCAAGCTCGCGGCCGACATCACGCAGCCCCCTACGAATGTCCACGCCCTTTGGTGGGCGGCGCCGGCGGGCACCCAGTCGGGCTGGGGCGTGAACCTCGCGCAGCAGGGTGCGATCCTCTTCGCGACGTGGTTCACCTACGACGCCGATGGCCGCGCCCTGTGGTTCGTCGCGCCCAACACGCGCAAGGTGGACGGAAACCTCTACAGCGGGCCGTTGTACCGGACGACGGGGCCGGCGTTCAACAGCGTCCCGTTCTCGCCCTCGCAGGTCGTGCCGACCGAGGTGGGCACTGCCACATTCGAGTTCGAGAGCGGCACGGTGGGCCTTTTCCGCTGGGTGGTGAACGGCCGGCCCGAGCACCGCCCCATCGTGCCGCAATTGTTCCGAAACCCTCCCGTGTGCGCGGCGTCGTCAAGTGGCTCGACCCCCAATTTCCAGGACCTCTGGTGGGCCGCGCCGGCGGGCGTGGAATCCGGATGGGGCATCAACTTCGCGCATCAGGAGGACATCCTGTTCGCCACCTGGTTTACGTATGACATCGACGGCAAGCCCCTGTGGCTCGTCGGTCCCGACGTCCGCCGCGTCCCGGGAACCCAGGAGTTCAGCGGCTCGTTGTATCGGACGCGTGGACCCGCGTACTTCGCCAATTTCAACCCAGCACAGGTCACCAATGAAGTCGTAGGTTCGATGACGGTGACGTTCCCGGATCCGGGGCAGGGACAGTTCACCTACACGGTGAACGGCACTACTCAGTCGAAGGCGATCGTGCGGCAATCTTTCGGCGAGCCTCCCACCGTCTGCCGCTGAGCCGATGCGCCGCTTCGCCATTCTCTTCGTGATCCTGTTGGTCGGCCTCTTCGCCTTCCAGCTCACGCCGCCCGGCCAGGCGTTGGTCGTGCCGTGGACCGGGCTCGTGGCCGACACGAGCGCGGGCCTGATCCGCACTTTCGACGGCGATGCGCGCTCGGTGGGCAAGACGCTCTACAGCGAGAAGACCGGTTTCGCGGTGACGATCGAGGCGGGCTGCAATGGGGTCGAGGCAATGCTCGTGTTGCTCGCGGGCATTCTTGCCTTTCCGGCGCCGTGGCGGCTCAAGTTGATCGGGCTCGCCATCGGCGTGGTCGCCATCCAGGCCCTGAACATCGTGCGCATCGTGAGCCTTTTCTACCTGGGGCAGTGGGACGCGCAGTGGTTCGAGTGGGCGCATCTCTACATCTGGCAGACGCTCATCATGCTCGACGCGCTGATCGTCTGGCTCCTGTGGATCCGCGCAGTGCCCGTGGCCCCCGCAGCGGCAGCGGTGGCGTGATGGAGGCCGGACGCCGCCATATCCTGGTGACCGCCGGCCTGGCCCTGGTATTGCTGCCGGTGTTTCTCGCCGGTTGGTATGCCGCGGCAGCCCCGATTGGATGGATTGCCGGCAAGCTCGCGGTGCCCCTCATCCGCATTGCCTCCGAAGGCGCCCCCACGGTGGAGCTCAAAGGCCGAGACCTGCTCTACACGGTCAAGCTCGAGATGCCCTATCGACCGGGCAGCGTGCCGCGCGTAGCCGCCGATATCGAGGTCGCCGCATCGAAGTTCACCTACGGCATCGCGCTTTTCCTCGCCCTCGCGCTGGCGGCGAAGGAGTCGCGTCGGCCGCTCGGCATTGCGATCGGCTCGGCGATTCTCCTGGTGCTCCCCGCATTCGGCATCGCGTTCGACGCCCTCAAGCAGATGGGCGCCGCGCCGGACTTGCTGCCATTCCTGGCATGGGGCGCGGGCAAGCGCGAGGCGATCGCGCTGGGGTACCAGGTGGGAACGCTGCTTCTGCCGACGCTCGCGCCGGTGGCGATCTGGCTGGTCCTCGGTCGCGATGCGTGGATTCCCCGGGCATTTGCCGGGGCTCGCACAGCGTCGTAAGATCCTTCCACGGTCCCCGGCAGCCACGCGGGATCGGGAGAAGCGTATGGGTTTGCGCGCCGCGGTGCTGGCCGCTCTGCTCGCGATCGGGATGGCCTGGTCTCCGGCGGCGACGGGCCAGAAGCTATATGCGTCGAGCGTGCGATCGGTCGCCGATTCCTCCGGCGTGGTCGGCGGCAGCCTGTACTCCGTAGCTCTCGCCACCGGGTCGGCCTCGTTTATCGCGCCCTTCCAGTTGAACGGCTCTACGCCGCTGGGAATCACCGGCATCGCGGTACATCCGGCAACTGGCGTTTTCTACGGCATCACCTCCCCCCTGTCGCGCAATTTTCCGCGATCCCTGGTGACGTTCGACCCGGCGACGGGAGACGCGCGCATGGTCGGACCCTTGCGCGTCAGCGGCTCCGACCTCGCCTTCAGCCGCAGCGGCATCCTGTACGCCTGGCTGCCGGAGACCAGTCAACTGGGGACAGTGAACATCGAGACGGGTGCGGTGACCCCGATCGGAAGAGCGGCGGCGGCGGGCCCGCCCGCAGGGCTTGCGATCGACGCTTCCGGGCGCGCCTACATCACGCCCAAGGGCGCCACGGGTACCCTCGACACCGTGGACATCGCGACCGGCGCCGTAAAGACCGGGCCCCAACTCACCGGGGCGCCGTTCGAGAGCGCCATCAACTCGATGACGTTCACAACGCTGGGCCTGCTTCTCGCGGTGAACTCCAACGCGGGCGCGCCCGCGGCGACGCGCCTGGTGGCGATCAACGTGGCCTCCGGAGCGGTGGCGAATATCGGCACCCTGCCCGACGACACCGATGGCATTGCCTTCGCCAACGCGCCTGGAAGGGATTCGGCTGCCGGCCCCAACTGGCAGAACATCGCGCTGCTCGCCCTCGGCGTCACCGCCCTGATCCTCGGCCTCATCGGCTGGATGGTCGGGCGACGAGCCAAGGGGTGAGTCGAGGCCGAACGCCTGCGCCCGCTCAGCGGCACACCGTGGCCGGGACGCCGAATACCTGGCGCGTGATCGACTTGCTCTGCGAGATGCTGTTCACCGTATAGGAGAACGTGCCCGCATTCTCCGCGGTGAATGCGAACGTCGCCATGCCCACATCGGTGACCCCGATCAGCGCCGGATTCCAGGGCGTCGCGTTGAAGGGGGCGCCCGTCGTCCGGTAGAGCCGGCCGGAATAGGTACCGGGTGCGCCGAGGCGCCCGTCGGGCATGACCAGCCAGAGCCCGCGGCCGGTGGCGTCATAGGTGAACCAGGTCGCGAACAGGATATTTCCCTGGTGGGTCACGTTGACCCCCCAGCCGGATTCGCTCCCCCCGGGCGTGTTCCACCAGAGATCCTGGTAGTTGGGCGAGGTACCGGCACTGCCACCGGCCGTGCAAGTGGGGACCGCCACGTCGAAAATCTGACGCGTGATCGGCTTGGTCTGCGATACGCCATTGACCGTGTATGCAAACGTGCCGGTGTTCGCATCGGTGAAGTCGAAGGTCGCACTGCCGACCTGGGTGACGCCGATCAGCGCTGGATTGAATGGCACACTGTTGAAGGCGGGGCCCGTGGTGCGATACATCAAGCCGGTGTACGAATTTCCTGTTCCGCGACGCGCGTCGGGCACGACGAGCCACATCCCGCTGCCGTCGGCATCGTAAGTGAACCAGGTGGCGAAGAGGATATCCCCCTGGTGCGCGATGTTCAGCCCCCATCCGGATTCGCTGCCCGCGGGCGAGCGCCACCAGAGTGCCTGGAAATTCAGCGGAACAGCCGACAAGACCGTACCGGTCCTGCCGGCGAAGTTTTGCGGCGAATTGACCGCGGTCGACCCGTTGCGATTGAGCGAGCGGCCGTCAGTGGGGAGCGCCCCGTAGTTCCACACGTCGGCGCCGCCAAAATCAACCGTGCCCCCGCCTGAGAAGAAGAACCCATTGGGGACGATGTAGTCGGGCGTTACCACCCCGAGAATCGCGAAGCCCTGTGTGGCGATGAGCATGCGCGCGCCGGTGGTGTCGCCGGGAAGGTTCGCAGGAAAGGTGAACCGGCGGACCGTGGTTCCGGAAATGCTCGTAAGCTCGTGCCCGGCGAGAACCTCCTGCCCGCCTGAAAGCGCGGTGAGCTCGATGAACTGGACGCTGCCGTCCGCGTTCGAATAGATTTCGTTGATTGCCCAAAGGTGGAAGTTTGCCTGGGCGGTGGCCGTCGCGAGGCCAATGATCGCGGCAAGGATTCGGAGGGTTGTCATCCCTGCATTCTCCTTCAGCGGCGTGACGGATTGGTTACTGTTCCCCGAGGCTCAAAGGAACACCAACCACGCCGCCACCAGAGTCAGCAGCATACCGCCGATGATGGCGCAGAAGATCACGGCGAGCACGCGGACATCGGACGCCTGCTGGCCCGCGGTGTCATCCGGGGCAAGCGTCTTTCCAAGGCGGCGCTCGCGGAACGAGACATAAATCACGACCACGAGGATCGCGAGGAACGCGAAGAAAACAATCCCGAGCTTGTGCCCGAGCGTCACTCGTCCTCTTTGAGCCGCGGCGGATTGCCGTCGAACACCATGCTGCGGCGCCTCTGCAGCCAGGCGTCGCGCAGGAAGGTGTACTTGTCGAGCGCTGCCGCCTCCAGCACGCCTTCGGCCTGGAACAGGCTGGCGCGCGTGCGCACCTTGTCCAGCCCCCAGAAGCTCCAGTACACGACGTTGTTGTCGATGGCGCCGCTGTAGTACCAGCTCGGGTCGACCACCTTCGCGGGGGCATCCCGCGCGGTCGATGGGCCGAGCAGGGGAATGACCAGGTAGGGACCCGAGCGCACCCCCCACACCCCCAGCGTCTGGCCGAAATCCTCGTAATGCTTCTCGAGGCCAAGGGGGCTCGCGATATCCCAGAGCCCGAAGACGCCGATCACGGAATTCACCGCGAAGCGCCCGAGGTCGGAGGCGCCTTCCTTCGGCTTGCCCTGGAGGAAGTTGTTGAGCCCCGTGCCCAGGTCCTCGAGGTTGCTGAAGAAGTTGTCCACGCCTTCGCGGGCGAAGCCCGGCACCACCTTCACATAGCCCTGGGCCACGGGCTTCAATACTGCCGCGTCGAGTTTTTCGTTGAACGCGAACGACGTGCGGTTGAACCCTTCCCAGGGGTCCCTGGGGTCGCGTTCCCCAGTGGTGGCGCAGCCGGCAAGGAGCACGGCTACGAGAAGGGCGGTCAAGCGTCCCATGGGGCAAATCCTTTCTGGTCAGTGGTGCATGAAGCGCATGGAGAGGTCCAGCGCCTCGACATCCTTGGTGAGCGAGCCCACGGAGATGCGGTGCACGCCGGTCTCGGCGAACGCCCGCACGGTCTTGAGATTGATCCCGCCGGAGGCTTCAAGTTCGGCGCGATCGCCGGCAATTGCCACCGCTTCGCGCATTTTCGCGAGATCGAAATTGTCCAGGAGCACGAGGCGCGCTCCCGCGGAGAGCGCCTCGGCGAGCTGCTCGAGCGTCTCCACCTCCACCTGCACCATCGTCCCCTCGGGCGCCGCGCGCAGCGCCGCCTGGACCGCGGGGCGCACGCCACCTGCCGCCAGGAGGTGGTTTTCCTTGAGGAGGATGCCGTCGTAGAGGCCGATGCGGTGGTTCTGCGCGCCACCCGCGCGGACAGCGTACTTCTGCGCGATGCGAAGGCCGGGAAGCGTCTTGCGGGTGTCGTAGATTCGCGCCCGTGTCCCCTCCACCGCGCGCACGTACCGGCGCGCCTTGGTGGCGACTCCCGAGAGCAGTTGCACGAAGTTCATCGCGGTGCGCTCGGCGGTGAGGAGCGCGCGCGCGTCGCCCTCGATCTCGCATACCGAGGAGTCGGCCACGATCTCCTCGCCGTCGGCGTGGTGCCAGAAGATCTCCACGTCGGGGTCGAGCTCCTCGAAGGTGCGCCGGAACCACTCGACGCCGCAGAGGATGCCGCTCTGGCGGGTCATCAGCCGGGCATGGGCGGTCTTGCCCTCGGGCACCAGCCGCGCGGTGAGGTCGCCACCGCCGATATCCTCCTGAAGGGCGCGGGTGACGTCAGCGGTCACGGCTTCTTCGAGGGCGTGGAAGGGATCGGACATTTGAGGGGGGTCAAAACACGGGGTTGAAAGTGGGCGTAAATTCCCCACATCACATATAACTCCTTGAATATTATCACCCGATGCGCATCGACAAACTGACCACGAAGTTCCA
>JANNKG010000537.1:0-3761 GCA_031396185.1 Burkholderiales bacterium
GGCGCGAATCATGCGCACGCCGAAGACCGTCTCGTAGAAGCTGTACACGGAGCCCTTGAATTCCACGAGCTCGGCGAGGGTGAGCCCGGGAAACTGGCTCGCCGCAAACACGATCTCGTCGAGGATCACCGGGCGCCCCGCGAAGGACATCACTCGCTTGAACCCCATCGTCGGGGAGCCGGGCTTCAAGCCGAGCGCGCGCGCCGCCTCACCGCCCGCCTTGCCGCGCTCGAGGGCGAAAAAAAGGTTTTCCGGATGAGGCTTGTCGCCCGCATCGGGAGTAACCCGCAGGAAGCGGTACTGGTACGAGGGTTCGTTATGCGAGGCAACGAAGGTGCCCTTGCCCTGCCGGCGCACCAGGATGTGCTCGGATGAGAGCACGTCGATCGCCTTGCGTACCGTCCCCTGGCTGACGCGGTAACGCGCGGCGAGCTCGATCTCGGAAGGGATCACCTCGCCCGGCTTCCATTCCCCGGCCACCAGGCTCTGGGTGAGCAGGATCTTGATCTGCTCGTATAGTGGCCGGAAAGAGGGTGTCGCCGCGCTCTTCTTCATGGTGGCTGCCATGCTAGCATGGCTTTCTGGCGATGTCTTATATAAGATATAACACTGTCTCCGCACGGACATCTATTTTTTATCTCTGCAATCAGATACCTGCACGATGAATCCCTATTATCGCCCTCGTAGGTCGATGCTCTATGTGCCGGGATGCAGCACCCGCTATCTCAACAAGGCGCGCACGCTGAAAGTGGATTCGGTGATCCTCGACCTGGGCGACCCGATCCTGGTGGAACTGAAGGAGGAGTCGCGACGATTCGTGGCCGAAGCGGTGCTCGCAGGAGGCTTCGGACGGCGGGAGGTGGTGGTGCGGGTGAACGACCTCGACTCGCCGTGGGGCCATGAGGACATCAAGGCCGTAGCCAAGGCCGGCGTCGACGCCGTGCTGTTCCCGAATGTCGAGTCGAAGGCCGACGTCCAGGAGGCGCTCGCCGCGCTCGATGCGGCGGGCGGCACGCACCTGCCGATCATGCTGATGATCGAGAGTCCCATCGCAGTGCTGCGCGCCGAGGAGATCGCGGCCGCGTCGGACCGGATCGCGTGCCTCGTCATGGCCACCTCGGACCTTCTCAACCAGCTTCACGGCCGTCGCACGCCCGACCGCATCGCGCTGGTCCACAGCCTGTCGCAGGTGCTGCTTGCGGGGCGCGCCTACGACCGCTCGGTCGTCGATGGCATTTCCACCGATCTCAAGGACATGCAGTCCTTCGAGTATGGGTGCCGGCTCGCCCGCGACCTGGGCTTTGACGGCAAGAGCCTGGTGCACCCTTTCCAGCTGCCGTACTGCAACGACGCCTTCACGCCCAAGCCCTACGACCTCGTCGCCGCCAACGAGGTGATCGAGGCCCTCGGGCGTGCCAACCAGGAAGGCCGCGGCACCGTGGTGGTAAACGGTCGCCTGGTGGAAGGACATCAGGTGAAGGCGGCCCGCCGTCTCCTCGCCCTGGCCGACATGATCGAAAAACTGGAGGCCGGCCAATGAGCCAGGCTCGTCCCCTCGAGGGATATTTCTTCGAGGATTACGAGGTCGGACGCCGCTTCCTCCACGCGGTGCCGCGCACCTTCACCGAAGGCGATGCAGCGCTCTACATCGCCCTGACCGGCGCCCGCCAGCCGCTGCATTGCTCCGCACCCCTGGCCCGGGCCGTGGGCCACCGTGCCAGCCCGATCGACGACTTGCTGGTCTTCAACGTGGCGTTCGGCAAGACCGTTCCCGACCTTTCCTATAACGCGGTGGCGAACCTCGGCTATGCCGACGTCCGTTTCCTCGCGCCGGTCTACGCGGGTGACACACTCGCGTGCGAATCGGAGGTGATCGGCACCAAGGCCAATTCGAGCGGCACCAGCGGCGTGGTGTACGTGCGCTCGCGCGCCACCAACCAGGATGGCCTGGAGGTGCTCGCCTGGGCGCGTTGGGTGATGGTGAGCGCCCGCGGGGAAGCAGGCGGCGTGGCGAGGGTGCCCGAATTGCCGCGCGCCGTAGCGAATCTTTCAGTTCCCGCGTTCCTCACGCCGGGGGCGCTTGACTCGCGCGCCACTGGCGGCGTGCGGCTCTGGGAGGACTACGCCCAAGGCGAGGTGATCGACCATCCCGGCGGCATGACGCTCGAGGAATCCGATCACATGATGGCGACGCGCCTTTATCAGAACACCGCGCGCATCCACTTCGACGCCCATCTCGCCCGCGGCAACGCCTTCGGCCGGCGCCTGATCTATGGCGGGCATGTGATCTCGGTGTGCCGGGCCCTCTCCCACGACGGCCTCGAGAACGCCTTCGGCATTGCGGCGATCCACGGCGGCGCCCACGTGAACCCCACGTTCGCCGGGGACACCCTGTACTGCCGTCACGTCGTGCTCGCGTGCGACGAGATTCCCGGCCGGCGCGACGTGGGCGCACTCAGGCTGCGCATGATCGGCGTGAAGAACCAGGCCCTCGCCGGGCTTGCCGCGATCGCCGCGGGTTCGAAGAATCCGGCAGTGGTACTTGAGCTCGATTACTCGGTGCTGATTCCGCGCCGCCAAAACCCCTAAAATAGAGGACTTCGCGAAAGCTTCCATGCCCCCCAGCCCCTCTTCCGCAAGAATCCCCCACCCGCGCGACGCCCTGTTCGCGGGCGAGAAGGCGATTCCCGTGATTCCCGCGTGCGAGCATTTCGCAGGCAGCGAGAAGCTCATCGTCAAGGCGCTCGAGCTGCAGGGAAAACTGGGGCGTATTTTCGACGTGACCTGCGACTGCGAGGACGGCGCCGAGGCGGGCAAGGAAAAGCAGCACGCCGAGATGATCGTCGACGTGCTCGCCTCCACCCAGAACCTGCAGGCGATGGCGGGCGCGCGCATCCACGACTACACCCATCCCCACTGGAAGAAGGACGTCGACATCCTCGTAGGCGGCGCCGGGAAGGTGCTCGCCTACCTCACCGTGCCCAAGTGCACTTCGGTCTCGCAGGCCTCCGAGATGGTGGGCTACATCCAGGATGTCGCGCGCAGGAAGAAAGTGAAGGGGACGGTCCCGGTGCACGTGCTGGTGGAGACCCACGGCGCCCTGCACGACGCCTGGCAGATTGCGGCGCTCGAACATGTTCAGGTGCTGGACTTCGGGCTGATGGATTTCGTCAGCGGCCACCATGGCGCCATCCACGCCTCCAACATGCGCTCCCCCGGCCAGTTCGAGCATCCGCTCGTCGTGCGCGCCAAGGCCGACATCGTGGCGGCGGCGCTCGCACACGGCGTGGTGCCCGCGCACAACGTCTCGCTCGACCTCAAGAACGCATACAACGTGTTCCGTGACGCGTGGCGTGCGAGGAACGATTTCGGTTTCCTGCGGATGTGGAGCATCCATCCGTCGCAGATCCAGCCGATCGTCGATGCCATGAAGCCCGACCTGGGCGAGGTCGCCGACGCCGCCGAGATCCTGCTCGCCGCGCAACGCGCCCATTGGGGACCGATCCAGTATCACGGCGAGCTCCACGACCGCGCCACCTACCGCTACTTCTGGAATCTCCTGCAGAAAGCCCGCGTGACCGGCGTGGCGCTTCCCGAAGAGGCCACGGAGGCGTTCTTTTGAATACTGGATATGGAACGCAGAGGATACGCAGAGGGTTCGCAGAGGATACCCAGAGGAGACCGTTCGCGTCGGTCAAAAAAACGGCGGTTGAGGCAATCACCAAACAGGGGTTTACGCTCGCGCGCCGCAGCGAACCCGC
>JANNKG010000551.1:0-2599 GCA_031396185.1 Burkholderiales bacterium
CGCCCGCAACGTCGAGGAAGGCGGCTCGCTCACCATCATCGCCACCGCGCTGATCGACACGGGCTCGCGCATGGACGACGTGATCTACGAGGAATTCAAGGGCACCGGCAACATGGAGATCCACCTGGATCGCCGCATGGCGGAGAAACGCCTCTACCCCTCGCTCAACGTGAATCGCTCCGGCACCCGCCGCGAAGAGCTCCTGATTGCGCCCGAGATCCTTCCCAAGGTCTGGATCCTGAGGAAGCTCCTGTTCGGCATGGACGAGCTCGAGGCGACCGAATTCCTGCTCGACAAGCTGCGGGCCACCAAGAACAATGACGAATTTTTCAATTCCATGAAGAAGGGGTAATCGAAGGAATTTCCCGGGCGCGGCAACGAAGCGATCGCCGTCCGGTCCAATTGGCTTGTCGTGAGCAACCCAACGCCGGAGAAAATCGCGCCAGCCAATAGGCGCCGGTGGAGCCCAAAACGGAAAAACCCTGTCCGCTCAAGGGCCTGGGCTCACACAAGGCACGGTAACAACCCCTTGCTTTGATTGGGGTTTTCCGGGATAATCGGGGTTTCCCAGGGCCGACTTGGAGTTCGCGCCCACCCACAAGGCGACGCCATCATGAAAGACGGAATCCACCCCAACTACCGCGAAGTGGTGTTTTTGGACACCAGCTGCGACTTCGGCTTCGTGACCCGCTCCACGGTCGCGACCAACGAAACCATCAAGTGGAAGGACGGCAAGGAGTATCCGGTCTACAAGATCGAGATCTCGGCTGAATCGCATCCGTTCTACACGGGCAAGCAGAAGATCGTCGATACCGCCGGCCGTGTGGACAAGTTCAAGAAGCGCTATGCGCGCAAGAGCACGGCGAAGGCGGCCGAGTAATCCGCCCTCGCATGCAGCGCGAAAAGGCAGCCCCCGGGCTGCCTTTTTTCTTGCCAAACAGGGTCTGACCCGATGATCGCCTACGACGGCACCCGCACGCCGCTGAAGACGGTTCTATTCATGCTGGTCTGCCTCGCGTGGCTGCTGCCGGGTCTCGTCGGCCACGACCCCTGGAAGGTCGACGAGGCGGTCGCCTTCGGCGCCGTGACCGAGATCGTGCGGTCCGGCGACTGGATCCAGTTCCGCATCGCCGGCGAGCCGTTCGTCGACAAGGCGCCGCTTTTCCTGTGGACCGCCGCGCTGCTGGCAAAGGGCCTGGGCGGCGTGATCGCGCTGCACGACGCGGCGCGGCTCGCTGCCGGCGTCTACATGGCGCTGGCACTGGGATTCCTCTCGGCCGCGAGCCTCGAGCTGATGGGCGAGCGCGCGGTGAGGATGAGCGTGCTCCTCTTCATCGGCTGCCTGGGATTGCTCATTCGAGCGCACGAGATGACTACCGACCTCGCAGGCCTCGCCGGCATCGCGATGGCCCTCTACGGCCTCGCCCTCGCGATGCGCCGGCCGATCGCGGGGGGGGGGGCGGTAGTCGGCGCGGCAATGGGCATTGCCTTCCTGGGGGACGGTTTCCTGCCGCTCGCGATGGTCCTCACGCTGATGGCGATCCTGCCGCTCGCCGTCCCTGCCTGGCGCACCCGCCAGTACGCCATCACGGCGGCGACCGCCCTCGGCTGCGCAGCGCCGCTGTTGCTCATCTGGCCGATCCTGCTGCAACTGCGCTCACCGATGGCATGGGGGCTGTGGCTCGACAACATTGCGGTCTCCTGGAACGGGTCCTTCGGACAGGGCTCCGGGCTCGGCCTCCTCTACTTCCTGAAGCTGCTGCCGTGGTACGCGTGGCCGGCGTGGCCGCTTGCCGCGTGGAGCGTGTGGCGGGCCCGACGCACGCTCGGCTCACGGCGGGACCTGCAGCTGACGATGATCGCGTTCGTCGCATTCTTCCTCGTGATCTCGGTCTTCGGCGGCTCGCGCGAGGTGAACGCGATGCCGTTGCTGCTGCCCCTGGCAATCCTCGGCGTGGCCGAGCTCGAGTCGATTCCCCGCGGGGCCGCGAGCGCGCTCGACTGGTTCGGGATGACGACCTTCTTCCTCTTCGCCGCCGCGATCTGGGTCGGCTGGGGCGCGGCAATCACCGGGCGCCCGGAAATCGCCGCAGCCTGGCTGCAGAAGGAGGTGCCGGGATTCACCTACCGGTTCAGCTTCGTCGCTTTCGCGCTGGCGGCGCTGCTCACGCTCATCTGGCTCGCCGTGGTCGCGCGGTCGCTGCGCTCCACGCGGCGCGCGATCGTCAATTGGGCCGCGGGCATCACCATGGCGTGGATGCTGATGATGACGCTGGGCGTGCCCCTGGTCGACCAGGCCCGCAGCTACCGCGCGGTTTCGTCGCGGATCGTCGCCGCCCTGCCGCCCGACTTCGTGTGCATTGCCCGGCGCGGCGTCGGCGATGCCCAACGCGCGCTCCTCGACTATTTCGTGAACATGCAGACCATTCGGGACGATTTCCCCGCTTCCCAGCGCTGTCGCGCCCTGCTGGTGCAGGCGCCGCCGCTGCGCATCCCCTCCGTCGGTCCCGAGTGGACCGAAGCCTGGCGCGGCTCCCGGCCCGGCGACCGCCACGAGCTCTTCATCCTCTACAAGAAATAAAACTGGTGTCAGAGACCA
>JANNKG010000363.1:0-3587 GCA_031396185.1 Burkholderiales bacterium
TGGTGGATCCGGTGGTGCAGATCTTCGGCGAGGGGGTCTACATGCACCAGTTCAAGATCAACGGCAAGGCGGCGTTCAGCGGCGACGTCTGGCAGTGGCACCAGGACTACGGCACCTGGATGAACGACGACCTGATGCCCTCGGCGCGTGCGATGAACGTCGCCATCTTCCTCGACGAGGTGAACGAGTTCAACGGACCGCTGATGTTCATCCCGGGCAGCCACAATCAGGGCGCGCTGCCCGCCGGGCATGACACCAGCACCACCAGCTATCCACTCTGGACCATCGACCCGGATGCCATTACGAAGCTCGTCGCCAAAGGCGGCATCGTGGCGCCCAAAGGCCCCGCCGGCTCGATGATCGTATTCCACGGCTGCCTGGTGCACGCGTCGACCTCGAACCTGTCGCCATGGAATCGCGTGGCCGTCTACTTGAGTCTCTGCGCGGTCTCCAACCACATCCGCCGCTTCAAGCGCCCCGAATACATCGCGCACCGCGACTTCACGCCGATCGTCACGTTGCCGGATGACTGCCTGCTGCGCGACTACGACGTCGCCCTGCCATGGAAGGACGGCACGCCGGCATCCGCCATGGAAGTGGAAATCGCGGCGTAGGGCAGCAAACCCACAGCAGTACGCGCAGCAGGGCCCGTTGGATGACGTCCACGTGGACGTGCAACGAAGCGAACCCCTGGAAGTCTATTTTCGGTACCGCGGAGATCTCCTCGGCGGTTCTCAACTTCCAGGAGTGTTTTTGTGAATCAATTTTCGAGCAAGACCGAGGCCGGGCGCAACGCTCCGGTTGCACGACGCTGGGCGATGGCCCTCGCCACAACTTTCATGCTGGCCGCGTCGGCCGCATCCGCCCAGTGGAGCAGCGGTACTTCCTCATGGAGCGGTTCGCGGGACGGTTCGTCGGGTTGGAACGACAGCGATCTCAAGGTGATCGGCCTGACGAATGACCAGCGCCTTGTCCGCTTCGATACCGACCGGCCCGAGGATTCGAGCACTTTGTCGCGAGTCAATGGCCTGCAAGCGCCCGACAGCGCTCTCGTCGGCATCGACTACCGCGTACAGGACGGAAACCTTTACGGACTGGGAAACGGTGGTGGAATCTACATCCTGACGACGAGCTCTGGCCGTGCCACCAAGGTTTCGCAGCTGACCATCGCGCTCGCCGGTACTTCGTTCGGCGTCGACTTCAATCCGGCGGCAAACGCGTTGCGGATCACCAGCGACACCGGGCAGAACCTGAGGCATCCGTTTGCGGGCGCCACCGCAGGCGTGACGCAGAATGACGGGACATTGAACTACGCCGGCGTAGTGGCGACCGGGATCACGGGAAGCGCCTACGTGAACAATGACCTGGACGCGAATACCGGAACCACGCTTTTCGCGCTCGATACCAACCAGGACCAGATCGCGGTGCAATCGCCCCCGAATGCCGGCACGCTGGTGGCGACCGGGAAACTGACCGTGGATGCGGCGCTGCCGGTGGGCTTCGACATCTACAGCACCATCCGCAATGGCGCGACCGTGGACAACATGGGTCTCGCCTCGCTGATCGTCGCGGGCAAGCCGGGGCTTTATCGAATCGAGATGCTGACCGGCAAGGCGTCGCTGCTGGGCGGCCTGCGCGAGGCTCTCGTCGACATCGCGATCCCGCTGAACCAGCTTTAGTCCTTGAACGCCCACGCCGGTGGAGGGTGCCTTTATGGCTCCTCGGCGTGGGCGCTTTTACGAGTCCAGCTCGAATCCCAGTCCCACCGAACTCCACTGCTCGCGGTCGGCCTCGATCGCCAGCGCGATGAGCGTCTGGTCTGAAAGCCACTTCGCGTCGATGTCGAGCCGGAAGGTTCCCGCCTGCCGGATCGCCTTCATCTTCGGCAGCTTGAGCGAGCGGCGGCTGCGGTAGAAGATCACCGCCAGGCGGAGGCAAAACGCCAGGGCCGCGAGCCGCGGATCGTTGTCGAAGGCCGGGCGCATCTTCATCAGCTTGCCGCGCTGCGCCAGCACCAGGTTGGAAAGCCATCCCTGCTCCTGGCGCGAGAAGCCCGGCATGTCGGCGTTGGCGAGGATGTATGCCGAATGCTTGTGGTATGCGCCCTGTGCGATCGAAACGCCGACCTCGTGCAGCTTGACCGCCCAGTCGAGCAGTTGGGTGAGCGCCCCCAGGCCGTCGTCGGAGGCGTCGAGGTCGCGTAGCAGCGCCTGGGCGAGGTGGCCCACGCGCTGCGACTGCGCGAGATCGACGTGGTAGCGGCGCACGAACTGGTCCACGGTCACTTCGCGGATGTCGCGGTGGTGGACTCGCCCCAGCAGATCCCAGAGAACGCCGTCGCGCAGTGCCCCCTCGGCGACCGTCATGTCGGTGAGGCCGAGCTCGTCGAACACCGCGGCCATGATCGCCACGCCGCCGGCGACAACCGGGATGCGGTCCTCGCGCAAGCCCGCAATCGCGAGCTTGCGGAAATCTCCCACGGCCACCAGCTGTTCGCGCAGCCACGCCAGCCCCGCCGCGGAGATGCCGCGCTCCGATTGGCCGTTCTTCTCGAGGACCTCGGCGATCGACCGCGCCGTACCCGAGGAGCCTACGGCTTCCCTCCAGCCGAGCTTTTGGTAACGGGTGGCGATCGTCTGCACCTGCTCGCGCGCCACCAGCTCGGCCTGCTTCATAGACCGCTTGTCGATGCGCCCTTCGGGAAAGAAGCGCGCGGTATGGCTCACGCAGCCCATGTAAAGGCTCTCCATCGCCTTCGGCTTCAACTTGTTGCCGATGATGAACTCGGTCGAGCCGCCGCCGATATCGACCACCAGGCGATTGTGGTTCGACAGCGGCAGCGAATGCACCACGCCCACGTAGATGAGCCTGGCCTCCTCGCGCCCGGGGATCACCTCGATCGGAAAGCCGAGGGTCGCCTCGGCCTGGCGCAGGAACGCACCCGCATTCTTGGCCACTCGCAGCGCGTTGGTGCCGACCACGCGCACCGCTTGGGGAGGCATGCCCGCGAGGCGCTCGGAGAAACGCTTGAGGGCGCCCAGCGCGCGTTCCTGGGCGGCCGCATCGAGGTGCTTGTCGGCAGTGAGCCCCGTGGCGAGGCGCACGGTCTCCTTCAGCGAATCGAGCGGATAGACCTGGTCGTCGACGACGCGCCCGATGGCGAGGTGGAAGCTGTTGGAGCCGAGGTCGACGGCGCCGAGGGTATTATATTGGCTCACGAATCCTTGAGTACCTGGAAAACCGTCGCTCGAGGTGGAGTATGCCATCCACTTCTGTCACGCAACGGTCATGAAGCGCCGCTACCCTCATGGCAAAGAAGCCAACGGCCCCCGGGCCCAAGCCCAAGCGCGTGCGCCACGCCGTCGCCTGCGGGCTGATCGCCGACGTCGCCGGCATCCTTGCCGCCATCGGCATGGCCTATCTCTTCTTTGGCGCCGTGGCATGAAAACCTACGACACGCTTGCCGCAGTCGATCTCGGTTCCAACTCCTTCCGTCTCGAAGTCGCGCGCGTGGCCGGCGACCAGCTATATCCGCTCGATTCGCTGAAGGAGACCGTGCGCCTCGCCACGGGGCTCACTGCCGACAA
>JANNKG010000570.1:0-16209 GCA_031396185.1 Burkholderiales bacterium
CCGGGTTCCATCCCCCCTTCCCAGAATGCAACCGCGATCCGGTGGCCGTGTCCCAGCGCGCGCAGTTGCTCGAGTGCTTCGAAGCGCTCCGCCGGAGTGGGCGAAAGCTGGAGGTACTCGCGCAGGAAGCGCACGCGGTAGGCATAGATCCCGATATGGCGCAGCGCCGGCAACCCATCGGGGAGTTCCGCGCGTGACGCGGCGAACGCATCGCGGGCGAAAGGGATCGGCGCGCGCGAGAAATACTGCGCGTAGCCGCGGGTGTCGATGACCACTTTGACGACGTTGGGATCGAAGAACTCCGAGGCCGAAGTGATGGCATGCGCCGCCGTTGCGATCGAGGCATTGGGCCGCAGGGCAAGCTCGCTGGCCACCTTGCGCACCAGCAGCGGGTCGATGAGCGGCTCGTCACCCTGCACGTTCACCACGATATCGTCGGGGGCGAAGCCGAGGAGCGCCACCGCCTCGGCGAGCCGGTCGGTACCGGTGGCATGCTCCGCGGAGGTGGTGCACACCTTCCAGCCGCGCGCGGCCACGGCGTCGGCGATTTCCTGGTGATCGGTGGCGATCACGACGTCGTCGGCGCCGCTTTCGCGCGCGCGCTCGGCGGCCCACACCACCAGCGGTTTTCCCGCGACATCGGCCAGCATCTTGCCCGGCAGCCGCGTCGAGCGCATGCGGGCGGGGATCACCACCTTGAAGGCGAGACGCTCCAGCTTACGGTTCCTCGGCAGGGGCCAGCGTGCGCGCCTCGTCCTCGAGCATCACCGGGATGTCGTTCTTCACCGGGAAGGCGAGGCGGTCGGCCTTGCAGATGAGCTCCAGGGATTCCTTCTTCCACAGGAGCGGGCCCTTGCACATCGGGCACACCAGTATTTCAAGCAGCTTGGGGTCCATCAGCACTCCTGCGGGCGAGGGCTAAGCGGGTGAGGAGGAAGTCGTCGAAATCGGCGGGGAGGCTCGCCTCGACGCGCAGGAACCACATGCGGGCGTCAGCGAATGCTGCGCATTTTACGGCATCCTTCTCCGTCATCACGACGATTTCAGCCCCGGGCAATTTGAGGTCGCCGGGTTGGTAATGGTGGTGATCGTCGAACGCGCGCGTTTGCGCCTGCACACCGAGTGCCGCGAGGTGATCGAAGAAGCGTTGCGGATTGCCGATGCCGGCGACAGCGACCACCTGCCGCCCGCGCGCCATCAGGCCGAACTCCGCGGGCGCCAGGTCCTGGTTGGAGGCGAGCCGCGAGAAACGCTCGCTGGCCAGGTGCATGGCGAAGGTGCGGCGCCCCGGCGACTCGAGGCTGGCGAGCGCCCCGCCGTTCACGACCACCGCGTCGACCGACTTGAGGCGCGATACCGGCTCCCGCAGCGGGCCCGAGGGCAGCATCAGCCCGTTTCCGAATAGCCGCTCGCCATCGACCACCGCGAGCTCCACGTCGCGGGCCAGGGCGTAGTGCTGCAGGCCATCGTCGCTCACCAGCACGTTCACCTCGGGGTGCGCGGCCAGGAGCGCGCGCGCGGCCGCGGGCCGGTCAGGCGAGATGTACACCGGCACCCGCGAGCGCCGCGCGATCAGCACCGGCTCATCGCCGAAGAGCTCGGGCGTGGCGATATCGGGGTAAACGCGCACCACTCCCCGCGGGTCGTGCTCGCCGGGCGGTACGCGCCCATACCCGCGGGCGATCACTCCGGGGTTCCAGCCGCGGCGCTGCAACAGGTCAAGGATGGCGAGCGCGAGCGGCGTCTTGCCGGTTCCGCCCGCGGAAATGTTGCCGACCACGATGACCGGCACCGAAGCGCGCCACGCGGGCAGGATGCGCGCCCGGTAGAGCATGCGGCGCAACGCAACCGCCGCGGCGAAGATCACGGTGAGCGGCAGAAAGATCAGCGCGCCGCCGCCGAGCTTCTGCCATTCGGAATCGAACCATGCTCTCATCTCGCCCCGCGCGCGCCCCGTGCCCCGGCGCCTAGCGCTTGGTCTGCGTCGTGAAGGAGATGTGGTTGTAGCCGGCGAGCCGCGCGCTTTCCATCACGTTCACCACCGACTGGTGGGTCGCCTTGGCGTCGGCGCTGATCGCCACCACCGGCTCCTTGGCGCCCTTGGCCGCTTCGCGCAGCGCGGTCGCGAAGGCCTGCGTGCTGCCGAAGGCGACGGTGACGCCGTTGACCGCGTACTTGCCCACGGCGTCGACGGCCACGCTCAGCACCGCGGGCTTGTCCGGCGAGGCCGTGGCCGAGGCCTCGGGGAGGTTGATCTGCAGCTCGGCGAAGCGGCTGTAGGTCGTGGTGAGGAACAGGAAGATCAGGATGACGATCAGGATGTCGATCAGCGGGATCAGGTTGATGTCGGGCTCGTCCCGCGCCCGACCGCGGCGGAAGTTCATGCCCGCCGCTCGCCGTGGACGATCTCGATCAGCTTGATGGCCTGGCTCTCCATCTCGACTACCAGGACATCGACGCGGTTGCGGAAGTGGCGGTAGAAGATCACCGCCGGGATCGCCACGCCGATGCCAAAGAGCGTGTTGTAGAGCGCCACCGAGATGCCGTGGGCCATCTGCGCGGGATTGCCCTGCCCCGAGGCCGGGTTCTGCGAGCCGAAGATCTCGATCATGCCGACGATCGTCCCGAAGAGTCCCAGCAAAGTGGAGATGGTGGCGATGGTGCCGAGCGTGTTGAGGAAGCGCTCGAGGTCGAGCGACACCGCGCGGCCGGCATCCTGCACCGCATCCTTGAGCACTTCGCGAGGACTCTTCTCGTTCACCAGCGCCGCGGCAAATATTCGGCCGATAAGCGGGCCACGCTGCAGGCGATTGACCAGGTCTTGGGTCACGCCCTTGGCCTGGTACTCGCGGATGGTGGCCGGGAGTACCTCGCGCGGGGCGACGATGGAGGTCCTCAGGGACCAGAAGCGCTCGCCGATGATGGCGAGCGCGATGATGGAAGTGATGATGATGAACCAGATGGGCCAACCGGCCGCTTCGATGATCGACAGCACGCGCTTGATGCTCCTTCAGGGAACCGCAGGCACTCTAGCCCGGGGTCGATGATTCCACAAGGTCTTGTGCACTGGATCGAGATGCCCCACAAGTCGGCGAGCGAAGCACATGATGGGGTTGGGAAAACGTTCTGGCGTTTTGTGGGCACGGCAAAATGGCGCGGCTTTTGCTCCGCTCATGCTCTGCATCGGGGCGAACCCGGGAGCCGTCGCTAACTGACGTCAAAGTGTCACATTTAATCCACAGAGCCTGTGGATAAGCCTGTGGGCGAGTTTCCGGCACCCTCCCCAAGTGGCGTATCACAAAGGCTTTTTTCAATTCTGCTCAAGAATTGAGCGTCCGCCCTTTCATCAGCGCCATCAACGACTTACGTATTTTTTTGTGGGCGTCTAGAGGGAGCGCGTGATTTCGAGTAGGGTTGCGACCCGCTTCGCCGCTGCCGGTGGATAGTCGCAAGCCACTGTACAGAGTGAAAATCGTATTCTCAGGCTCTCCTACCACGCCCTTCCGCTAGTCCTACGAAGCCCCTTCCTCTTGTCCTACGCCCCTGACCTCCCTTTGGACTATCCTTTTCCCTCCCCATGCGGCCCCTGATCCCCTCGCTCGCCCCGGTCTTAAGCGTCACCGAGCTGAACAAGCGGGTGCGGGCGCTCCTCGAGAATCAGTTCGAGATGTTGTGGGTGTCGGGCGAACTCTCCAACGTGAAATACGCCGCCTCCGGACATTGGTACTTCTGCCTGAAGGATCCGTCCGCCCAGATCGACTGCGCCATGTTCCGCACCCGGGCACAGTTCCTCGATTTCCGTCCCGAGAACGGACAACAGGTCGAGGTGCGCGCGCGGGTCACGCTCTACGAGCCGCGCGGCAGCTACCAGCTGGTGGTCGAGGAAATCCGCAAGGCGGGCCTCGGTGCGCTCTACGAGGCGTTCGAGAAGCTCAAGGCGCTGCTCGCGGCCGAGGGACTATTCGAAGCCGATCGCAAGCGGCCGTTGCCGGCATTCCCGCGTGCGATCGGCATCATCACCTCGCCCCAGGCAGCGGCGCTGCGCGACATGCTGACCACCCTCGCGCGCCGGTCCTGCATGACGCCCGTGGTGATCTACCCGGCACCGGTGCAGGGGGCGGGCGCCGGCGTGCAGATTGCCCGTGCCATCGCGACCGCCAATGCGCGCGGTGAATGCGACGTGCTCATCGTCGGCCGCGGCGGCGGGAGCCTCGAGGACCTGTGGGCGTTCAACGAGGAGGTGGTCGCGCGCGCCATTGCGGCGTCCGGCATTCCGATCGTCAGCGGGATCGGGCACGAGACCGATTTCACCATCGCCGATTTCGTGGCCGACCTGCGCGCGCCCACGCCCACCGCGGCCGCCGCGGCGGCGAGTGCGGACCGCTTGGCCTTGTGCGAATCCTTGGCCGGGTTGCGCCGGCGCCTCGGTCGCGACCTGCAGCGCGCACTCGAGACGCGCGCGCAACGGCTCGACGCCCTGGCGCGGCGGCTCCTTACTCCCAGCGAGCGCCTGGCGCGCGACCGCAGCCGCATGGCGCAGCTCGCCCGGCGGCTCACCCGCGCCATGCCCGACCTGGTGATTGCGCGCCGCGACCTGGGCCGGTTTGCGCAGCGCCTGTCCGCGGCCGGCGCGCGAACCTTGAACGACCGCGAGCGCCGTCTCGCCGCTGCGCGGACCGCCCTTGGCCATCTCGATCCCACGCAGGTGCTGGCGCGCGGCTACAGCATTGTTCGCGATGCCGATGGCCGCGTGCGCCGCTCCAGCCGCGGGCTCGCCTCCGGCCAAGCGCTCGACGTCACATTTTCCGAGGGCGGCGCCGCGGTCACGGTGAGCAAGCCCCGGTAGCGGTATATTGGTCGAGCCGGCTGCGAGAATGCCCAGCCGCAAACCACAAACCTGGAGGATGCATGGCCAAGAAAACCAAGCAGAAAGAATCCGTCGTCTACAAGGTGATCGAGATCGTCGGCACCAGCACGCAGTCGTGGGCGGACGCGGCGAAAAACGGGGTGCAGGTGGCCTCCAAGAGCCTGCGCGACCTGCGGGTGGCCGAAGTCGACATGCTCGACGTGAAGATCGAGGGCACCAAGCTGATCTACCGCGCCAAGCTGAAGGTGAGCTTCAAGTACCACGGCGACGACTGAGGAATTCGTCGGCGCGCAGCGCCACGGCTTCCACCAGGTCCGGCCGCAGGCAGTCGTAGCGCTCCACGGCCTCGCTTTCTCCCGCCCCCGGCGCGCTGTCGCCCATCGCACGCAGCCAGGTGAGCTGTCGCTTGGCGAGCTGGCGCGTGGCGGCGATGCCGCGCTCGGCGAGGGTGGCCGCGGGGGCGGTGCCTTCGAGCGTGTCCCACGCCTGCCGGTAGCCCACCGCGCGCATCGACGGCAGGTTCGCGTCGAGCGCGTGGCGCGCGCGCAGCCCCGCGAGCTCGTCCACCAGGCCGGCAGCGAGCATCGACCGGAAGCGCGTCGCAATGCGATCGTGAAGCGCCGTGCGATCCGAGGGTTCGAGCGCAATGCGCAGGGCATCGAACGGCAGTGGTGTGCCGGCGCCTTGCGCCTGCAACTGCGATAACGGCTTTCCCGTAAGGCGCCAGACTTCGAGCGCGCGCTGGATGCGTTGCGCGTCGGTGGGGTCGATGCGCGCGGCGAGAGCCGGATCGGCCACCGCCAGCTCGGCATGCAAGGCGGGCCAGCCCACGCGCGCCGCTCGAGCGTCGAGATCCGCGCGCAAGCCCGGATCGGCGGCGGGCAGGTCTGCGAGGCCGCGCGCGAGCGCCCGGAAGTAGAGCATCGTGCCGCCAGCGAAGATCGGAACCCGCTTGCGCGCGGCGATTTCCGCGGCGATGCGCAACGCATCCTCGCGGAATCGGCCGGCGGAATAGGCGGCGGTCGGCTCCGCGATATCGATCAGGTGATGAGGGACGCGCGCGCGGGCGGCGCCGTCAGGCTTCGCGGTACCGACATCCATGCCGCGGTAGACCTGGGCGGAATCCACGCTCACGATCTCCGCCGGAAAGCGCTCCGCGAGTGCCAGCGCCAACGCGCTCTTGCCGCTCGCGGTGGGACCCAGGAGGAATATCGCCTTCACCGCCCCCGCATGAACAACCGGTCGAGGTCGGGCATGGCGAACTGCACCCAGGTTGGACGGCCGTGATTGCAGCTGCCGGCGAACTCGGTGCGCTCCATTTGGCGCAGCAGCGCGTTCATCTCCGGCACCGTGAGCGTGCGGTTGGCGCGAACCGCCGCGTGGCACGCCATCGAAGAGAGCAGCTCGTTTCTTCGCTCCACCAGCACGCGGCTCGCGCCAAACTCCCGCATCTCGCGAAGGACCGAGCGCAAAAGCCCCGGGGCATCGAGGTCGGCGAGGAGCGCGGGCACCGCGCGGATCAGCAGCTCTCGCGGCCCCGAGGCCGCGACGTCGAATCCCAGGCTTTCCAGCTCGGGACGGCCCGCTTCCGCCAGCTCGCACTCCTCGGGCGTTGCGGTCATCGGAATCGGCACCAGCAGCGGTTGCGAAGGCAGCGTCGCCGCGTCGAGCGCTTCCTTGAGACCCTCGTAGACGATGCGCTCGTGCGCCGCGTGCATGTCCACGATGACCATCCCCAAGGTGTTCTGCGCAAGGACGAAGACACCGTGCAGCTGCGCCAGCGCATATCCCAGCAGCGGCGACTCGCCGTGCACGGGCGAATCCACGCGGCGCTGGTCCTTCACCGCCGACTCGAAAAGCGCGGCGTACGCCGCCGCCGGCTGCGCCATCGCAAGACTCGACTGGGTAGGCGGCAAAATGAATGGGGCCGGAGTCGACTTGTCGCGGGGCAATAACTCGACTCCGGCCCCGATGGGCGAGGCGAGAGCGCGCGACAGCGCATGGAAGACGAACTGGTGCACCGCGCTCGACTCGCGGAAGCGCACCTCGCTCTTGGTCGGGTGCACGTTCACGTCGACCAACGCCGGATCGATCTCGAGGAACAGGACGTAGGCGGGGTGCCGGTCGTGGTGCAGCACGTCGGCGTAGGCTTCGCGGATCGCGTGCGCGGCCACCTTGTCGCGAACGAATCGCCCATTCACGAAGAGGAACTGCGCATCCCGCGAGGCACGCGTAAAGCCGGGGGCGGCGGCCAGCCCGGTGAGCGCGATGCGCGCGCCTTCGGCACGAACCTCCACGGCGGACGCCGCGAAGTCCTCGCCAATCACGTGCGCGGCCCGGGCACGCGCGTCCTCCGGCGGCAGGTGCGAGATGCGCCGGGCGTTGTGCGCGAGCGAAAATGCGACAGCGGGGCGCGACAGGGCGATCCGCGAGTACGCCTCGTCGCAGCGCGCGAACTCGGTCGCCTCGCTCTTCAGGAATTTGCGGCGCGCGGGTGTATTGAAATAGAGGTCCTCGACCTCGATGGCGGTGCCGGCGGCAAGCGCGGCCGGCTCGATTGCCGAGAGGTGGCCCGCCTCGCAGGCGATCTTCCACGCGTGGCGTTCGCCGGCGCGGCGGCTGACGATGGCCACCCGCGCCACCGACGCGATCGAGGCGAGCGCCTCGCCGCGGAAACCGAGCGTGGATGCACGCTCGAGATCCTCGAGCGTCGCGATCTTGCTGGTGGCGAAGCGCGCCAAGGCGAGCGGCAGGTCGTCGTGCTCGATACCGCAGCCATCGTCGATCACGCGCATGCGGCGCACGCCGCCCTCCTGGAGCTCGACCGAGACCGACTGCGCGCCCGCATCGACGCTGTTCTCCATCAACTCCTTCAGCGCCGCGGCCGGACGATCGACGACCTCGCCGGCGGCGATCTGGTTGACGAGGAGTTCGGGAAGACTGCGGATCAGGCCCACGTTGAATTTTACACCGCGGTCCAACCGGAAAATCAGTTCGCGGCGAGCCTGGAGCGCGAAAGCGGAGGGTTCTGCGCAAGGTAGCGCTTGATTCCGCCGAGAATCGCCGCCGCCATTTTTTCCTGGTAACCGGAATCCTTGAGGCGCTTTTCCTCCTCCGGATTGGAGATGAACGCCGTCTCCACCAGGATCGAGGGCACGTCGGGCGCCTTCAGCACCGCGAACCCGGCCTGCTCCACGGAGTGCTTGTGCAGGTCGTTCACGTCGCCCAGTTCCGCGAGCACGTGGCGGCCGAGCTTCAACGAGTCGCTGATGGTCGCGGTCTGCGAAAGATCAAGGAGGGTACGCGCAAGCACCGGATCCTTGATGCTCAGGTTCACGCCACCGATCATGTCGGACTGGTTCTCCCTTTGCGCCAGCATGCGCGCGGCGGTGGAGGTGGCACCCTTCTCGGAAAGCGCGAACACCGACGAGCCGCGCGCGTCGGGTTTCACCCACGCGTCGGCGTGAACCGAAACGAACAGGTCCGCATGGACGCGGCGCGCCTTTGCCACGCGCTGCGCGAGCGGAATGAAGTAGTCGCCATCGCGTACCAGCACCGCACGCATGTTCGGTTCCTTGTCGATCGCCGCCTTGAGGCGCTTGGCGATGGCGAGCGTCACGTCCTTCTCCCGCGTCCCGTGGCGGCCGCGGGCGCCCGGGTCCTCGCCGCCGTGGCCCGCATCGATCGCAACGATCACCAGGCGGTCGACCTTCGGAGCCTTCGGGCCCGCCTTCGCCAGCGGCGGCTGCAGCTTGACCACCGGCAGCACCGGCGGCGCCGGCAACGCGACGGGGGAGGCCGGCGCAGGCCCCTCCACCGCGGCCTGCGGCTCGGGCGCGACGCGCTGCAGGGGCGCGGCGCCGATCTCGCTGATGGGATCGGGACGGGGCTGTGCCAGCGCGAGCAACGGGTCGAGGGGTCGGGCGGGATAGATGTCGAGCACCAGGCGATGCTTGTACTCGCCCGCGGGCGCCAGCGGAAACACCGAGGGCTTGGCTTCCGCGCGCAGGTCGATCACCACGCGCACCACGTTGGGCCGGTTTACAGCGACGCGCACCGCCTGGATGTAGGGATCCTTGTCGCCCACCTTCGCCGGCAGGGCCTTCAGCTCGTCATCGAGGTCGACACCCTCGAGGTCGACCACCAGCCGCTCGGGGTTGGTCACCTGGAAAAATACGTGCTTCACCGGGCGTGCCGACTCGAACGTGACGCGGGTGTATTCCTGCGCGGGCCAGACGCGCGATGCGAGGATTTTTTCGCCGGCCAGCGCCGGCACGGCCACCAGCAGCATGGCCACGACGGCGAAGACCTTCAGGAAGTCGAGGGCAAGAACGCGAAACGCGTCGCTGCCTGTTCGAGGCAGCGAATGCCCGCGGCCGAGTTCGCTTGCAAGGCTGCGTTGCGCCCGGAGCCGCTTGCCTGGAGCGCGATCTCCACGTCGGGCGGCGGCAGCAGTCCCCCGGCCTTCTCCGGCCATTCGACCAGGCTCACGTTGCGCCCGGTGAAGCTCTCCCGAAAGCCCGCGTCTATCCATTCCCTCGGGTCTCGAAACCTATAAAAATCAAAGTGGTGCAAGTTTAACCTCGAAACCTCGTAAAGTTCAACCAATGTATAGGTAGGGCTCTTCACCGGCCCCTCGTGGCCCAGCGCCCTCAGCAGGCCGCGTACCAGTGTGGTCTTGCCCGCGCCGAGCTCTCCGCGCAAGTGAATGGACAGTCCCGGCGCGAGGCCTGCGACCAATGCGGCGCCCAACGCCAGCGTGGCCGCCTCGTCAGGCAGGTATGTGTTCAGCGCTACCATCGAGAAATGGAAACCGAAGTGGCGATGGGCATCGAGGAGCGCGTAAAGCGTTGGGGACGCGAGCTGGGCTTCGACGCCGTGGCGATCGCCGGAACCGAGCTCGCCGCGGAAGAAGTACGGCTCATGGAATGGCTCGACCGCGGGTGGCACGGCGAGATGGAGTATATGGCACGGCATGGAGCGCGCCGGGCGCGTCCCGCGGAGCTGGTGCCGGGGACGGTGTCGGTGATCACGGCGCGCCTGAACTACACGCCCGGTGAGGCGCGCGATTCGTGGGAAGTCATCGAGGACCCGGATCTCGCGTTCGTATCGCGCTACGCACTCGGCCGCGATTACCACAAGGTGATGCGCGCGAAGCTGCAGGCACTCGCCGAGCGCATGAGCGCCGAGCTGGGGGAATTCCACTATCGCGTCTTCAGCGACAGCGCGCCGGTCATGGAAGTCTCGCTCGCGCAACGCGCCGGACTGGGCTGGCGCGGCAAGCACACCCTGCTGCTGTCACGGGACGCAGGCTCGCTCTTCTTTCTCGGCGAGCTGTTCGTGGCGCTCGACCTCGCGCGCGACGCCCCGGTCACCGCGCACTGCGGCACCTGCGCGAGGTGCATCGCGGTATGCCCGACGCAGGCGATCGTGGCGCCCTACCAGCTCGACGCGCGCCGCTGCATCTCCTACCTCACCATCGAGCACCACGGCGCGATCCCCGAGGAGCTGCGCCCCCTCATGGGAAACCGCATCTACGGCTGCGACGATTGCCAGCTGGTATGCCCCTGGAACAAGTACGCGAAGGTTGCGTCCGCGCCGGACTTCGCGGTGCGCAACGGGCTCGACGCGGCCGCGCTGGCGGATCTCTTCGCCTGGAGCGAGGACGAGTTCAACCGGCGTCTCGAAGGCTCCGCCATCCGGCGCATCGGGCACGAGCGCTGGCTGCGCAATATCGCGGTGGCGCTGGGTAACGCGCCTCGATCCCCGGCGGTGGTCGCGGCACTGCAGTCACGCGCGGGCGATCCCTCGCCTCTGGTACGCAGCCATGTGGCGTGGGCACTCGCGCGCGCGTCCGAATGAAAGCATCCCCTGCCATCCCGAGAGGTGTCTGGGTCCTCGGGTTCGTGAGCCTCCTGATGGACATCTCGTCGGAAATGATCCATGCGCTCCTCCCGCTCTACCTCACCGTCGGCCTCGGCGCGAGCGTGCTCGTGGTCGGCATCATCGAGGGGATGGCGGAGGCGACCGCGCTGGTGGTGAAAGTGTTCTCGGGCGCGCTTTCCGACCGGCTGCGCAACCGCAAGTGGCTCACCGCCGCGGGCTACGGACTCGGCGCCTTCTCCAAGCCCTTCTTCGCGCTCGCCACCGGGCCCGGGCTGGTTTTTGCGGCGCGCTTCGTCGACCGCATCGGCAAGGGCATCCGCGGCGCGCCGCGCGACGCGCTCATCGCCGACCTGACGCCGCCTTCGATCCGCGGTGCGGCGTTCGGCCTGCGGCAATCGCTCGACACCGTCGGTGCCTTCACCGGCCCACTGCTCGCGATGGCGTTGATGCTGGCGTGGAGCGACGATTTTCGCGCGGTATTCTGGGTCGCCGTGGTTCCGGCGGTGCTCTCCTTCCTGCTGGTCGCCTTCGCGGTGCGCGAGCCGCGACTGGCGCCGGCCGATTCGCATGCGCGCCGCGAGATCGTGAAGTTCAACCGTGCCCTGCTGCGCAGTCTCGGCCCCGCGTTCTGGTTCGTCACCGTCGCGGGCGCGGCGCTGACCCTGGCACGCTTCAGCGAGGCCTTCCTCATCCTGCGCGCCGTGGACCTCGGGGTCGGCATTGCCTTCGCGCCCCTGGTCCTGGTGGGAATGAACGTGGTGTTCGCGGCAACCGCCTATCCCGCGGGCCGGCTCGCCGATCGCATGTCCCCGCGCGCGCTCCTCGCGATCGGCATCGCGGTGCTGGTGGTCGCCGACATCGTGCTGGCACTCGCCTCGGGAATCGCGGCGCTCGCGGCGGGCGTGGCGCTTTGGGGCCTGCACATGGGGCTCACCCAGGGGCTGCTCGCGGCGATGGTGGCGCACGCAGCGCCGGCTCCGTTGCGCGGCACCGCCTTCGGCGTCTTCAACCTGGCGAGCGGAGTCGCGCTACTGGTGGCGAGCGCGGCCGCCGGCGCGTTATGGCACTACCTGGGCCCGGCCGCGACCTTCTGGGCCGGCGCCGGGCTGGCCACGGCAGCGCTGCTCCTCACACGTCTTGCAACCCGGTGATGGTCCCGGAGTGGGGGCGGGCCAGCCACGCCGCAAGGTCCACCGGGGGCATCGCCCGGCAAAACAGGTAACCCTGCGCCTCCTCGCAGCCGTGGCTGCGAAGGAATTCAAGCTGATCGAGCCGGTCCACGCCCTCCGCAATCGAGGTGATCCCCAGGTTGCGCGCGAGGTCGATGATCGCCGCGGTGATCGCGCAATCGTCGGCATCCCCCGGGGTGTCGCGCACGAAGGTGCGGTCGATCTTCAGCTTGTCGATCGGGAAGCGCTTCAGGTGCATGAGAGACGAATGCCCGGTGCCGAAGTCATCGATCGCGAGCTTGACCCCGAGGGACTTCAACGCCTCGAGCATGCGCACCATCTCCGCGGTATCGCCCATCAGCATGCTCTCGGTCAGCTCGAAGGCGAGATATTGCGGCTCGAGACCGCTGTCGGCGAGCGCCTGCTCGACCTCGCGGACGAAATCCTTCTGCCGGAACTGCACCGAGGAGAGGTTCACCGCCACCGGTAGCGGCCGCAGCCCCATGCGCTGCCATTCGCGGTTCTGGCGGCACGCCTCGCGCAGCACCCATTTGCCGATCGGGCGGATGAGGCCGCGCTGCTCGGCCACCGGAATGAACTCGTTGGGCTCGATCCACGCCCCGTCTTCCTGCGGCCAGCGGATCAGCGCCTCGACGCCGGTGATTTCCCCGGTATCGACGCGCATCTGCGGCTGGTAGTGGAGGAGGAATGCCTCCTCGCGGATCGCCTCGCGCATGCGGCTCTCGAGGGTCAGCGCGCGGTGGGCGGATTCCGCCAGGCGCTCGTTGAAGAACTGGTAGTTGCTGCGGCCGCGCTCCTTCGCGAGATACATCGCGGCATCGGCATTCTTGATGAGCGCATCGGCGGTGTCGCCGTCGCGCGGAAACACGGCGATGCCGATCGACGGGCTGACCGAAATGCTCTGGCCCTCGAGCTCCATCGGCTCCGATACGGTGGCGAGGAGCTTCTCGGCCACGGGAACCGGCCCCTGGTCGCCTTCGAAGTCCGGCAGGACCACCAGGAACTCGTCGCCTCCGTGGCGCGACACCATGTCCACGCCGCGCAGCGCTTTCGGCAGGCGGGCGGCAATGATCTTCAGCAGCTCGTCGCCCGCGGCATGGCCGAGGGAATCGTTCACGGTCTTGAAATTGTCGAGGTCGATGAACAGCAACGCGGCCTGCGTGCCGCGACGCCGGGCGGTGGCGAGGATGAACTCGAGGCGGTCGAGCAGCAGCGCCCGGTTCGGCAGGCCGGTGAGCAAGTCGTGGTGCGCCATGAAGTCGATGCGTGCCTGCGACGCCTTGCGGCGACGGATATCGCGCACCACGCTCAGGCGGTAGACCTTGCCGTTGAAAGGCATGGTCCGGCCCTCGAATTCCACCGGGATGTGGGTGCCATCCCTGGCGATGATCTCGGACTCATAGGCGCGCTCCGCGCCCTTGCGGACGGCTTCGAGCGCCTCCTCGCGGAAGGACGGCGCCACGTACTGGATGATCTCCGAGCCGACCAGCTCGTCGTAGCGGTAGCCGGTCAGGCGCAGGAGCGCGTCGTTGCAGTCGGTGACGATGCCGTCTTCGTGGAAGACAATGCCGGCGTGGGTCGCATCGGCGAACTTGCGCAGCCGCTCCTCGCTGTCGCGCGCCGATTGCTCCGCCTTGCGATGCCGCGTTATGTCGTGGATCAGCACGAAAGCGGCGACGGTGCCTCCCGCCTCGCCGCGCTGCGGGCGCAGGCTCACTTCGAGGATCTTCTCGCTACCGTCCGCGGAGGCAATGCGGCGCTCGTAGGTGACGGCCTCGCCGCGGGTCACGCGTGCGATGTGCGGTCCGATCTCCCGATAGCTTTCGGCGCCGATGACCTCCTGGACGCTACGCCCGAGAATAGACTCCTCGGTCAATCCCCACATGTTGGCGTAGGCCTTGTTGGCGAAGCGGCAACGCAGGTCCTTCGCGTCGGAGTAGGCGATCAGCACCGGCACGTTGTCGGCCAGCATGCGGATCTCCTGCTCCTTGCCGAGGGCCTTCAACTCCGCGGCGCGCTGCTCGGTGATGTCGTGGCACGCCCCGAGATAGCCGGTGAGCCGGCCGAGCTCGTCGTTGACCGGTACCGCCGAGTGGTGGACCCATCCATAGGTACCGTCACCGCGCAGCAGCCGGTATTGCGTGTCGAGCGGCCGGCGCAGTCCCAGCGCTTCGTCCCACTCGCGTTCGATCCGCGCGCGATCCCCGGCATGGATCGACTCGAGCCATCGCTGGCCGTGCTCGCGCTCGGCGCTCCTTCCGGTGTAGTCCACCCACGCCTGGTTCACGAAGCTGCACGCGCCGCGCGCATCCGCGCACCACACCAGCGACGGAAACGCGTTGAACAGATCCGCGCGGCGGCCGGGCTCGTCGAGCACCTGGGCGACGTTGCGCTGCGCGAGATCGGTTGTCATGGCAAGGCCACTATTCGTTTTCGGTTGCGACGTAAAAGTGTCGCAAGTGATTGTCCGAAAAGCCTATCACGCCAAGGGGTTTGCATCCTGTGATCCAGGACACAGGCCCTGTCCGCGCATCGCCTCGCCGGCGCCGCTCGTCGGGCCAGCGGCCCTGCGAAGGGTGTTCAGCGATAAGTGGCAGCGGTGATGAACTGGCTGAAGCGCTCGCACCAGACGATGACGGCCTTGTACTGGGCGGGATCGACCGACTCGGGAACCGGCACGACGAAATTCTCGAACGTCTTCACCTCGCCCACGCGGATCATCCGGGGCTTCAGGCGCATGAAGTCGGCTTCGGTCTCCACGAACTCGGGCGACAGGTACAGCTTGTAGTCGGGGCCGGGGGCGAGCCGGCCCTCGAGCGCGATGTTCCTGGCGCTCACCCGCACGGTTCCTTCGCCCCAGTGGAGCGCGTCGCTGTCCTTCAGGTCACGGCGAAAGGTTCCCGACCACGCGGCGCCCGCCGTCGCCGCCTGCACCGCCTGCGCGGTCGGCGCGGCAGGCGCGATCAGGATCGGCAGCGCGTAGATGCCGAGCGCGAAGCCGAGCCCCACGGCCAGCAAGTGCGTGACGGCAAGGACCAGGAATCTCGTCATGAGGCCTCCTCAATGCGATTTGTCGCCGGTCGAGGGTATCCATTACGTTGCGTAAGAGGCCTTCGCGCGCGCAGCGATCCACACCGACGCAGCCACGGAGACGAATGCGGCCAGTCCCACGGCAAGGAAGAACGAGTCCTTCCCGGGAGGGAAGAGCAGCAGCATCGGCACGAAGCACGCGATGAACACGACGGGCAACGCGGCGAACGCCCACAGGTAGCGCCACTTCCCCCAGACGCCCGCGCCCACCATCATCATGGGCATCGAAGCGAGGAGCCCGACGGCACCGCCAACGGCCCAGACGGCTTCCGAATGCGGCATAAGCCCCAGCACCAGCCCCGCCAGCGACGCGAGCCCGAGAATCAAACCCGGCAGCGCGACGACGACGAGCAGCAACGCGGATCGGCCTGCACTCATGGGGCACTCCCGTTCAGCGCTGCCAGGGAGGTGCGCTGCCGGCCTCGATCCCGTAGCGGGTGATCGCCTCGCCCACGCGTTTGTCGGCCGTCGATGCGAGCGCCGCCACCACGATGGAGTGGCGGTCGACCTCGAAAAACCGGCGCAGCTTGGCGCGGGTGTCGCTGCGGCCGAAGCCGTCGGTGCCGAGCGTGGTGTAGGAATCCGCGATCCACGGGCGGATGAGATCCGCGACCGCGCTCACGTAGTCGGAGGCTGCGACGACCGGGATGCCGGCTTTCGGGAGTTGCCTCTCGACCCAGGGTGTGGCTGGGCTCCCGTCTACACGCGAGCGACGGGCCCTGGAGGCCGCCATGCCTTCGCGTCGCAACTCCGTGAAGCTCGTGACCGAGAACACCTCGGCCGCGACGGCCCAGTCCCGCTCGAGCAGCTCCGCCGCCGCGATTACCTCGTTCAGGATGGTGCCCGCGCCGAGCAGACGCACCTTCGCGCCCTTCGCCGCGCGTACCCGGTGCATGCCGCGCAGGATTCCCTCCACGGCGCCCGCCGGCATCGAGGGCATGGCGTAGCTCTCGTTCATCAGGGTCACGTAGTAGAAAACGTCCTCCTGCTCGCCCAGCATGCGGCGCATGCCGTCTTCGAGAATCACCGCGAGCTCGTAGGCGTAGCACGGGTCGTAGGCGCGGCAATTCGGAACCGTGGATGCGACCAGGTGGCTCGAGCCGTCCTGGTGCTGCAAGCCCTCGCCCGAGAGAGTGGTCCGGCCGGCGGTGGCGCCGAAGAGGAACCCGCGCGCGC
>JANNKG010000004.1:0-5219 GCA_031396185.1 Burkholderiales bacterium
AGCGCGTTGTAGTACGCGAGCCCCTGCGAGTCGGGCACGCGGTAGTCGAGCAGGCCGTGGATCACGAGGGTCGGCGTCTTCATGGGCTTGACCTTCGCACGCGGGTTCTGGGCGTCGACCTTCTTCATGTCTTCCCAGTACGACGCACCCAGCTTCTTCGGGAAGAAATACCATGCGTCGCCCGAATACATCGACACCCAGTCGAAACAGCCGGCGTGACACACGTACGCCTTGTAGCGGTCGGTGTGCGCATTCATCCAGGCCACCATATAGCCGCCGTAGCTGCCCCCCGCCGCCACCATGCGCTCGCGGTCGATGTAGCCCTGCTTCAGGAGGAAATCGGTTCCCGCCTCGACATCGACCAGCTCGCGGCGGCCGAACTCGTGGTCGATCGATTCGAGGAAGCGCTGCCCGAAAGAGGACGACCCGTGGTAGTTCACGCACGCGACCACGTAGCCCATCGCGGCGAACGCGTGGTTGTTCCACCGGAAATGGAAGTTGTCGCCCCAGATCGAGTGCGGCCCGCCGTGGATGTTGTGCAGCAGCGGCCACTTCTTCGCGGGATCGAAGTCGGGGGGATAGACCACCCACATCTGCACCTGGTCGCCATTGAAACCGTCGATTTGGAACTCGCGCACCTCGCCCAGCTTGAGGCGGCCCATCAGCGCGCCGTTGAGCGCGTCGATGCGCCGCTCGTTCTCGCCCGGCGCGCTCCAATACACGGCGGGCGGCGTGCTCATGGTGTTGCGGACGAACGCGACCGCTTCGCCCGAGAGGTCGAAGTCGCCCACTGTGCCGCCGCGCGCAATCACCTCCGGCGCACGGCCGCTGAGGTCCCAGCGGAAAAGGTGCTGGCGCGCGTGGTCCTCGGCGCAGAACACCACCGCAGAAGAGTCCGCGTTCCACGCCAGCGGCGCATGCAGCCCCTGCGGCCACTTTGCAGAGACGACCTCGAGCGTCCCCCTGGCGCGATCGAGCAGCGCGAGATTGCGGGCCGCCACCGGGCTTTTCCGCAGGTCCTGCGTGAGCATCGCGAGCCATCGACCGTCGGGCGAGTAGCGCGGGTGCTCGTGCGAAAGCCGCGAGCCGCGGATGAGCGTGCGGAACTTTCGAGAGGGAAGGTCAAGCGCGACCATCGCGGTCTCATGGTCGAAGCGCTTGTCCTTCGCGGGGTCGTAGGCAAACGCGATTTCCCGGCCGTCCGGGGAGATGTCGTAGCAGGTTGCCGCGGGATCGGCCTGGACCAGTTCGTACGGTGAGCCCGCGAAGAGGTCGCGCGTCTTGCCGGTATCCACGTCCACCACCAGGATGTGCACCACGCGCCCGTCGGTCAGCCAGTGGTCCCAGTACCGGTAGGCAGAATGCTCGACAACGTGCGCCTTGACCTTGCCGTCCTTGAGCGCTTTGTAGCGTTTGGCGAGCTTGGCCAGGCTTGTTTCGCCCGGCCAGACCCACGACAGGAACGCAATGCGCCGTGAATCGGGAAACCATTTGATGCCGAAGGCGCCGGTGGCGATATTCGTGAGGCGCCGCGCCTCGCCGCCATCGGGCGCGATCAGGTAGACCTGGGCCTCTTCGTCGCCCTTCTCGGTGCCGGCTGCCGGACGCTTGGCCACGAAGGCGATGCCGCGACCATCAGGCGACCAGCGGGGCTCGCCATCTTTTTCTCCCGCGCTGGTGAGTCGCCGCGGTTCGCCACCGAAGGCCGACAACAGCCACAGGCTCGCGCGCCCCGTGTTCTCCTCCATGTCATAGGAGGTGATCGAGACGCACGCCTGCGCGCCGTCCGGTGAGAGCGTCGGCTGCGCGGGACGGTCGAGCTTCCAGAGGTCCTCGACGCTAATGGGTTTCTTTTTGTGGGCCATTGGGGAACGGGATTGGGCAATGCCCGCATTCTAGGGGATCGGCCGGGATAGAATTGGCCATCTGCCGGAGGCCGCCATGAAACCCAACGACATGAAGCCCGTGTTCCAGTGGGATGATCCCTTCCTTTTCGAGGACCAGCTCACCGAGGACGATCGCATGGTGCGCGACAGCGCACGTGCCTATTGCCAGGAAAAGCTGCTGCCGCGCGTGACCGAGGCGCATCGCCACGAGAAGTTCGTCCGCGCGGTCTTCAACGAGATGGGCGCGCTCGGCTTTCTCGGCTCCACCATCGAGGGCTACGGCTGCGCTGGGGTGAATCACGTCGCCTACGGGCTTATCGCGCGCGAAGTCGAGCGCGTCGATTCCGGCTATCGCTCGGGAATGAGCGTGCAGTCGTCGCTGGTGATGCACCCGATCCACGCCTACGGCACCGAGGACCAACGCAAGCGTTGGCTGCCGAAGCTCGCCACCGGCGAGCTGCTCGGCTGCTTTGGGCTCACCGAGCCCAATTACGGCTCCGATGCGGGCGCCATGATCTCGCGGGCAAAGAAAGTCGAGGGCGGCTACCTCCTCAACGGCGCCAAGATGTGGATCAGCAACTCACCCTATGCGGACCTGTTCGTCGTCTGGGCCAAGGACGACGCCAACGAGATCCGCGGCTTCGTGCTCGAGAAGGGGATGAAGGGCCTCTCGGCCCCGAAGATCGAGGGCAAGTTCAGCCTGCGGACGTCGCCCACCGGCGAGATCGTGATGGCCGACGTGCTGGTGCCCGAGGAAAACCTGCTGCCGAACGTGAAAGGGCTCAAGGGCCCGTTCGGGTGCCTCAACAAGGCGCGCTACGGGATCGCCTGGGGGGCTCTCGGGGCGGCGGAATTCTGCTGGCACGCAGCACGCCAGTACACCCTCGATCGCAAGGCCTTTGGAAAGCCGCTCGCCGCCAATCAGCTGATCCAGCTGAAGCTCGCCGACATGATGACCGAGATCACCCTCGGTCTGCAGTCGGTCCTGCGCGTCGGCCGCCTCATGGATGAAGGCCGCGCAACGCCTGAGATGGTGTCGCTCATCAAGCGCAATTCCTGTGGCAAGGCGCTCGACATCGCTCGCGCCGCCCGCGATATGCATGGCGGCAACGGCATCGCCGATGAGTTCCATGTGATCCGACACGTGCTGAACCTCGAGGCCGTCAATACCTACGAGGGCACCCACGACATCCATGCCTTGATCCTCGGACGTGCGCAGACGGGGCTGTCCGCCTTCTAACGATTTATGCGCGTTGGCGCACAGACGATATCGTGCCATGCCCCGCATGATTCAGGCCTGCCGGGCTTGCGCCGGGCGAATCGGACCCCCGCATGCTGCACGAGTTTCTTGCCGAGAACCGCGCCGACCTGATCGAGCGCTGCCGGGCAAAGGTCGCGCTCCGACCGGTGCCGCCCCAGTTGCCGATCGCGATGGAGCATGGCATCCCGAAATTCCTCGAGCAACTCATCGACGCCCTGCGCAGCGATGCCCAGTGGGCGGCCTCCGGGCCTCGCCAAAAGGCGCGCCGACCGAGGCTCCACCCGACCGACATCAGCGCGTCCGCCACGCAGCACGGCAGCGAGTTGCTTCGCGAGGGATACACCGTCGACCAGGTGGTTCACGACTACGGCGACCTTTGCCAGGCGATCACGGAACTCGCCGTCGAGCGGCATCAGTTGCTCGACGCCGACGAATTCCGCACGCTGAACGGATGCCTCGACGATGCCATCGCCGATGCGGTCACCGAGTATGGCCGCCAGCAGGGGGTAAACCTGGCGTCGGAAAACCTCGCGATGAGCGGCAGGCTCGCGTTCCTTGCGCACGAGATGCGCAATTGCCTGAACGCCGCGTGGCTGTCGTATACCGCGATCAAGGGAGGCCATGTCGGATTGAAAGGCGCCACGGCGGAAGTGCTCGATCGCAACCTCCTTTGCCTGCGCAACCTCATCGATCGGCCGCTGGTAGACGCGCGCTTGGCAGCCGCCACGTCGCCGCGGCTCTATCCCGTCGCCATGGATCGCTTCGTCCACGACGTCCAGCTGACGGCGAACATGGATGCGCGCGCCAAGGGGTGCGAGTTCTCCGTCGAGCCGGTCGAGCCGGGCCTTGCGGTGAAGATCGACCAGCCGATGCTCTATGCGGTCGTCTCCAACCTGCTGCAGAACGCGTTCCAGTTCACGCAACCCCACACCCACGTGACACTCAGGACCTTTACGGAGGGCGAGAGCGTGCGCATCGAGATCGAGGATGAATGCGGGGGCCTGCCCCAGTCCGTCGTTGAATGGTTCGCGCATCCCGCCGATGAAGCGCTGTCCCCGGAGAATAGCGGTGCGCCCCACGGGCTCTCTCTTGCCCGGCGCGCCGTCGGATCCCTTGGCGGGGAGCTCTTGGTGCGCAACCGCCCCGGCGTCGGCTGCGCGATCTCGGTCGTCTTGCCGCGCCATCGTCCGGCCGCGGAGAAAGCCGCCTAGTGCACCTCTTCGCCGGGAAAGACCTCCGGCGAGATCGCGTAGGCCTCGACACCCTCCTCGTGCAATTCGAGGGCTTCCTCGACGGTGGCGCGCCCGCGAATGTTGCGCGACGCCTCCTCCTTGTAGTGAATGCGCCGCGCGATCTCGGCAAATTTGCGGCCGACGTCGTCGGTGGTGGCGACCAGGTGCCGGCGCAGCTCCGCGACCATCTCGCCGCGCAGCTTCGAGCGGATGTCCGGGGATGGCGCGGCAGGCACTTCCGCCGACGCCTTCACGTACGGCGCGGCGGGCAGTTTCCGGATGTCCGCGCTCGAGCACGTGGGGCAGCGCAGCTGGCCCTCGGCAGCCTGCTGGTCGCACGCCTTGGACGAGGCGAACCAGCCTTCGAAGAAGTGGCCCCGGGGGCACGACAGCTGATAGACGATCATTGGATCGAGATGGGGGCAGGCGGCGGCGTTTCAACCAGGAGGCGCTCCGCGCCGGCGGCGAGCTTTTCGATCGCCACCGAGCACGCCACGCGGTGGCGGTTCACGTACTCCTCGTGGTTGCGCTCGACCTCTCCCAGGTCATAGACATAGTTCACCATCAGCCCGAAGGACTGCGCCAACCCCCGGGCCGACATGTCCGCGCCCCAGTTCACGCGCTCCAGCCGCGCACCGTTGCCGAGGTGAAAGCGCGCCACCGGGTCGAGCACGTTCGCGTCGCGCCACTCGCGGGTCAGATACCAGGCGGCGAGCGCCTCGAGCGAGGCGCGCTCGGCGGGCACCCGAACGCCGAGCGCCGAATTCGCCCAGGCGCGCAAACCTGGAATCGGCGACAGCGTCGCGAACACCTTCAGGTTGGGAAGCTCCGCGTGAAGGT
>JANNKG010000013.1:0-2636 GCA_031396185.1 Burkholderiales bacterium
CCCCGGCACGGCGCAGGTGCAGGTGAGACTGTTCTCGTCGCTGGGGTCGGGGGCCGGTTCGAGTCGGTCGACGGTGGCGATCACCTCGCGGTATTCGGACAGGATCTTGTCCTGCTCGAGGCCGGTGAGGCGCTGCAGCTGCATTTCGAGGATGCGTTGTGCCTGGACGTCGGAGAGACGGTAGCCCCGGCGGGACTCGCCCCCTTCGGGAACCGGGACACTCACCAGGCCAAACTCCCGCGGCAGCGCCTCCGGCCGGAACTGGTCCGCGGCGGCGCGCGCGAGCATCTGCTCGACCAGCGGGGAGCGCCAGGTACGCGACATCAGTTCGGTGCGGGCGGCGGCCGGAGTGGCGGCGGCCTTGATGACGGCGATGACATCGTCCACATTCGACAGGGCGACTGCGAGACCCTCCAGGATGTGGCCACGCTCGCGGGCCTTGCGCAGGTCGTAAACCGTGCGCCGCGTGACCACCTCGCGGCGGTGGCGCAGGAACGCGTCGAGGAACTGCCTGAGGTTCAGCAGGCGGGGCTGGCCATCGACCAGCGCCACCATGTTCATGCCGAACGTCTCCTGCATCTGGGTGAGCTTGAAGAGGTTGTTCAGCACGATCTCGGCCACCTCGCCGCGCTTCAGCTCGATCACCAGCCGCATGCCCTTCTTGTCGGACTCGTTGCGCAGGTCGGCGATACCCTCGATCTTCTTGTCGCTCAGCAGCTCGCTGATGCGCTTCAGCACCTGGTCTCCACCCACCTGGTAGGGCAACTCGTCGACCACGATGGCCTGCTTGCCGGCGCGCTCCATGTCCTCGAAGTGGGTGCGCGCGCGCATCACCACGCGCCCGCGGCCGGTGCGGTATCCCTCCTGCAACTCACCCACGCCATAAATGATGCCGCGGGTCGGGAAGTCGGGCGCCGGGACGATGCGAATGAGATCGTCCACGGTGGCCTCGGGGTTGGCGAGGAGCCACAGGCAGGCGTCGATCACCTCGACCAGGTTGTGCGGTGGGATGTTGGTGGCCATGCCGACGGCAATGCCGGAGGAGCCGTTCACCAACAGGTTGGGAAATTTCGACGGCAGCACCAGGGGCTCGCGCTCGCTGCCGTCGTAGTTCGGGCCGAAATCGACCGTTTCCTTGTCGAGATCGGCGAGCAGCTCGTGCGCGATCTTCGCCATGCGGATCTCGGTATAGCGCATGGCAGCAGCGTTATCACCATCAACAGAACCAAAATTGCCCTGCCCGTCGACCAACGGGTAGCGCAGGCTGAACTCCTGCGCCATGCGCACGATGGTGTCGTAGATCGCGGTGTCGCCGTGCGGGTGGTACTTGCCCATCACGTCGCCGACGATGCGCGCGGACTTCTTGTAGGCCCGGTTCCAGTCGTTGGAAACCTCGTGCATGGCGAAGAGCGCGCGCCGGTGGACCGGCTTGAGTCCATCGCGAACATCGGGGAGCGCGCGGCCCACGATCACGCTCATCGCGTAATCGAGGTAGGAGCGGCGCATCTCGCGCTCGAGGCTGATCGGGTGGGTTTCCTTGGCGAACTGTTCCATGGGCAGCGAGGGGGCTCCGGAGGCAGGCCCTGCCCCGTTGCGGGGCGGGCGTAAGTGCTTGTTTTAACTTATGAAAGACGGTGCGGCAAAAGTGAAATTCTAGCACATCTGCGCGGCACTTTCCAACCCTGCCGAGGGTCCGACCCGTGTGGCGAAAATGCAACTGGAAACCCGACTTGTGTTGCGAAAAGCCCCACTTTTGGTTGTGGACCTAAACCCCCTTTGTGTATGATGTGCCGGAGCAGTTTTCGGGCGTGAGCCTCAGAGAAAAAAAGTATGCAGCAGACAAATCATCCAAACCTCTTGGGAGTTCCGAACATGAATATTTTCAAGCTGACGCTCGGTTGCGCGATGGCGCTCTTTGCCGGCTCGTCGTTCGCCAACGTCACACCCAACCTGACCGATGGCTCCGGCAATCCGGTCAAAGACGGCTCCGGTGCCTGCGTTGTCACTTCCGGCATCGTTCATCCTGACTGCGCGGGCGTGAAGGCTGCCCCTGCTCCCGCACCCGCCCGTCCGGCGGAGCCCGCTCGCCCCGCAGCCCCGGCGGCTCCCGCTGCGCCGACTGCTCCGGCCCAACCCGCGCGTCCGGCACCCGCTTCGGTGCGCCAGGCCGTGGTCATCCAGGCCGATGCGCTGTTCGACTTCGACAAGTCCGTGCTGCGTCCCGACGGCCGCAAGAGCCTCGATGACGCGGTTGCCAAGCTCCGCGGCGTCGATCTCGAAATGGTGATCGCGACCGGCCATACCGACTCCGTCGGCACCGACGCCTACAACCAGCGTCTCTCCGAGCGCCGCGCTGCGGCCGTGAAGGAGTACCTGGTGAGCAAGGGCATCGCGTCCTCGAAGATCACCACCATCGGCAAGGGCGAGTCGCAACCGGTCGCTACCAACAAGACCGCGGAAGGCCGCCAGAAGAACCGCCGCGTGGACATCGAGTTCAAGGGCGTGCGTCAGTAAGCACCCAAGACCCGGCAGAAAACCCCGCTCCGGCGGGGTTTTTTGTTCGTCCCGGGGATTGACGTGGCATTTCGACCACCGGCTTGGAACACAGAGGGCACAGAGGCAACACAGAGGGGCAC
>JANNKG010000015.1:0-5774 GCA_031396185.1 Burkholderiales bacterium
AGCATCACCCCCTTGGGCTCGCCGGTGGTGCCGGTGGTGTATACCAGCGCCGCCACGTCGTGGGCGGGATCCGAAGCGTGCGGCTCGGCGGCGCAGGCGGCGTCCACGGGCGACACGAGCAGCGCTCCCCAGCCCGCCGAGGCCATCGGCGCGGCGTGATGGCGCGCGGCGTGGGCGGCGGCATCGGCGGAGTCGGCCGGCGTGAACAGCAGGCAGCGCGAGCCGCAATGGGCGCGGATGGCGTCCACCTCGCGCGGGCTCAGGCGCGCGTTCACGTTCACGATCCACGCGCCGAGGGTGGCGAGCGCGAACAGCAGCGCCACCAGCACGGTGCCGTTCTCGCCCACGATCATCACGCGGTCGCCGGCACGCACGCCGTGGGCCGCGAGCTCCGCGGCGAGCGCGTTGCGGGCGAGGTCGAGCTCGGCCCAGGTGCGCGCCTGGCGCGCGTCGCGCAGGACGATGGCCCCGGGTCGGCGTTGCGCCCAGTGCGCGGGGATGTCCTCGAGCCGCAGCGCGAAGGACGCCACGGCCCTAGGGAACCTCTGAACAAGTCGCATGGGCATCTGGGTGCAACGCACATCCATGGGATTTGTTCAGAGGTTCCCTCTAGGGCTCGCGCGCGAGCCGGGCGGCGAGCCCGAGGTAGGTGGCGGGCGTGAGCGCGAGCAGGCGCGCCTTCGCGTCCTCGGGCAGCGGCAGCGACCGCACGAAGGCGTGCAGGTCCTCGCGCGTGATGCCGCCCTTGCCGCGGGTGAGCTCCTTCAGCTTTTCATAGGAGTCCGGCACGCGATGCGCGCGCATCACCGTCTGCACCGGCTCGGCGAGCACTTCCCAGTTCGCCTCGAGGTCGGCGCCGAGCCGCGCCGGGTCGGCTTCCAGCTTGGCCAGGCCGCGCAGGCACGCCGAGTAGGCGAGCAGCGTGTGGCCGAGCGCGGTGCCGACGTTGCGCAGCGCGGTCGAGTCCGAGAGGTCGCGCTGCCAGCGCGAGACCGGCAGCTTTTCCGCAAGGTGGCGCAGCAGCGCATTGGCAATGCCAATATTGCCCTCGGAGTTCTCGAAGTCGATCGGGTTCACCTTGTGCGGCATGGTCGAGGAGCCGACCTCGCCCGCCTTCACCTTCTGCTTGAAGTAGCCGAGCGAGATGTAGCCCCAGATGTCGCGATCGAGGTCGAGCAGGATGGTATTGAGCCGCGCGATGGCGTCGAACGCCTCGGCGAGGGCGTCGTGCGGCTCGATCTGGATGGTGAGAGGGTTGTATTCGACGCCGAGGCTGCGCACGAACCGTTCGGCGAAGCGCGGCCAGTCGACGGCCGGCGCCGCGGCGACGTGGGCGTTGAAGTTGCCGGTGGCGCCGTTGATCTTGCCGAGCATCTCGACCGCGGCGAGCTTGGCGCGCGCGCGCTTCAGTCGATGGGCCACGTTCGCCATCTCCTTGCCGAGCGTGGTGGGCGTGGCGGGCTGGCCATGGGTACGCGCGAGCATCGCGACATCGGCGTGCTGCGCGGCGAGAGCGTCGAGGCGCGCGACGATCGCGTCGATCGCGGGCAGGAGCACCTGGTCGCGGCCACCGCGGAGCATGCGGGCGTGCGCGAGGTTGTTGATATCCTCCGAGGTGCAGGCGAAATGGATGAATTCGGCCGCGGCGGTCACCTCCGGTGTGGATGCGAACCGCTCGCGCAGCCAGTACTCCACCGCCTTCACGTCATGGTTGGTGGTGGCCTCGATCGCCTTGATGCGCTCGGCGTCGGCGAGGCTGAAGCTCGCGACCGCCTTCTCCAGTTCTCCGCGGGCCGCCGGGGAAAACGGCGCGAGCGCCTTGAAGGTGGCCTCATCGCCGAGTGCGAGCAGCCATGCAACCTCGACAGCAACGCGCTCGCGCATGAGCGCGAACTCGCTGAAGTGGTCCTGCAGCGGCCGGGTGCGCGCGGCGTAGCGCCCGTCGAGGGGCGAGAGTGCGGTGAGTGGTGAAGGCATCTGAGGAACTGGAATTTTATCACCCGCTGCTATACTGCGCCGCTTTGGCGCCCGACCCCTGGCGCGCGATTCAAATTCCGAGAGGATTTCCATGAAGCTTGTCGGCTCGCGTACGTCCCCCTATGTGCGCAAGATTCGCGTGATCCTCGCGGAGAAGAAACTGCCGTTCGAGTTCCTCGAGGAGAACGCGTGGAGTGCCGACACCACCGTGCCGCGCTACAACCCGCTCAACAAGGTTCCGGCGCTGGTGATGGATGACGGCGAGGCGATCTACGACTCGGCGGTGATCGCGGAATATCTTGACGCGCTGTCGGGCGGCGGGCTGATTCCTTCAGGAGCGGGCGAGCGCGCACGCGTGCGTCGCGATGAAGCGCTGGGCGATGGCATCGCCGATGCCGGCATCACCGTATTCCTCGAGCGCAAGCGTGATGCGGCGCGACAGGACCCGGCGTGGATCGCGCGCCAGCTGGACAAGATCACTGCTGGCACCGCGGCTATCGCGAACACGCTGGGGACCCGGCAATTCCTGGGCGGCTCCCAGCCGACCCTTGCGGACATCGCCGCTGCCTGCGCGCTTTTCTGGGTCGAGTTCCGCATGCCCGAGGTGCGCTGGCGCGAATCGAATCCCGGCCTGAGGGGTTGGGCGGAGCGCATGGAAGCGCGTCCCTCGTTCCAGGCGACCCGACCCGGCTAGCGGATCACGCCTCCGCCCAGGCATTCGTCGCCACGGTAGACCACTGCAGACTGTCCCGGCGTCACCGCCCATTGGGAGGCGGCGAAGTCGAGCGCGAACGCCGCCGCGCCTTCCACCCCGAGTACACAGGCCGAGTCGGCCTGGCGATAACGGGTCTTGGCACCGAGGCCCGCGAAGGCGGGGCCTGGCGGTTCACCGGCGATCCAGCTCGCATCTCCCGCGGCCAGCGAGTGTTTCAGCAGCAACGGATGGTCATGGCCCTGGACCACCGTGAGCGTGTTGCGAGGCAGGTCCTTGCCGGCGACGTACCAAGGCTCGCCCGCCCCGGAGCGGCGCCCGCCGATGCCGAGGCCCTGCCGCTGGCCGATGGTGTAGTACATCAAGCCCTCGTGTTCCCCCACACACTCGCCCTCCGGCGTGAGCATCGGGCCAGGTTCCTTCGGCAGGTAGCGCGACAGGAATTCGCGAAACGGCCTCTCGCCGATGAAGCAAATGCCGGTCGAATCGCGCTTGGCATGGTTTGCAAGCCCCGCTTCGCGAGCGATGCGGCGCACCTCGGTCTTGTGCAGGCCGCCCACGGGAAACAGCGTGCGCGCGAGCTGTGCCTGGTTCAGGCGGTGAAGAAAATAGCTTTGGTCCTTGGCGGGATCCAAGCCTTTCAGCAGGACGAAGGCCCCATCGCGCTGCTCCACGCGCGCGTAGTGCCCGGTGGCGATGCGATCGGCACCGAGGGAGATCGCGTGGTCGAGGAATGCCTTGAACTTGATTTCCGCGTTACAGAGCACGTCCGGGTTAGGGGTTCGGCCGGCGCGGTATTCGGCCAGGAAGCTCGCGAACACGCGTTCGCGGTACTCGGCGGCGAAGTTCACGGCCTCGATGTCGATTCCGATCCGCTCGGCGGCGGCCGCGGCATCGACGAGGTCCTCCCGGGTCGAGCAGTATTCGCCGTCGTCGTCGTCCTCCCAGTTCTTCATGAAAAGGCCCACGACCTCGTGGCCTTCGCGCTGGAGGAGCCACGCAGCGACGGCGGAGTCGACGCCTCCGGAAAGACCGACGACGATTTTCATGGGGGGTCGCGAAGCACCATCAAAGGAGGCCAGATAGCCATTTTACGGGCCCTGAAACGCGAAAGGCGGAGCCGAGGCTCCGCCTTATCGTTTTCCTGCGGGCGACGAATTACTTCTTCGGCGCTTCTTTCATCGCATCGGCCTTCGGCGCCGCGGCGGCTTTCGGGGCGTCGGCTTTCGGGGCGTCGGCTTTCGGGGCATCGGCTTTCTTCTCGGCCATGACCTTCTTGGCCTTTTTCTTCTTCTCGGCCTGCTTCACCTCGTCCTTCTTCGGGGCCTCGGCCTTGGCGGACGGCGTGGCGGGAGTGGCGGGCGCCGCAGGCATCGCGGGCTTGGCAGGGGCGGTCGCAGGCGCGGCGGGGGTGGCCGGCTTGGCAGGGGTCGCCGGAGTGGCTTGGGCGAACACGGAGATCGACGCCGAGGCAAACAGCGCGGCGATCAGGGCGGACAGCTTCTTCATCGTTATTTTCCTAGAGTGGGGTTATTGGTCTGAAGTTAACGCATCGACTGTGCTGGATTCCAGCCCCGTCACCCACGTTAACGCCGCGCATTCTTCCGGCGTTGACACGGGCAACAACGGGTTGGTGTGGAAGCCAGTCAGTCGGATTCGCGCAACGAGGCGAGCGTGGGCGCGGGCACATCTCGCCACATGCCGGAATCGAGCCCGGCGATGTTCCAGGGGCCGATCCGGAATCGCACCAGGCGTAACGTCGGCAGGCCCACGGCCGCGGTCATCCGACGCACCTGGCGATTGCGTCCTTCGGTCAGCTCCAGTTCGATCCAGGAGGTCGGGATGGCGCGTCGTACCCGTATCGGCGGGTCCCGCTCCCAGAGGAGCTCGGGTGGATCGATGGCGCGTGCCACCGCAGGGCGTGTCGGGCCGTCGCTGAGTGTCACCCCCTGGCTGAGGCGCGCGATGGCTTCCTCGCCCGCGTTGCCTTCCACCTGGGCCCAATAGCCCTTGGAGAGCTGGTGGCGCGGGCTGGAGATGGCCGATTGCAAACGGCCATCATCGGTGAGCACCATCAGCCCTTCGCTGTCGGTGTCGAGGCGCCCGGCGGGGTAGACCGCCGGCACCGGGATGAAATCCTTGAGCGTGCGATGGCGACCCTCGGGGGTGAACTGGCAGATGACACCGTGAGGCTTGTTGAACAGCAGGACGCGACTCATGGGCGACGGCCGGGATCGACCCCTTTGCTATAATTTTCGATTGTGCCCCCAAAAGAAAGACTTTCAAGCGATGAGCAAGATCAAGGTCCGCAATCCGATTGTCGAGATGGACGGCGACGAGATGACGCGCATCATCAGGCGCAAGATCCGCGAGGAGCTGATCCTTCCTTACCTTGACGTGGACCTCAAGTACTTCGACCTCGGAGTGGAGCATCGCGACGAAACCAACGACCAGGTGACCATCGAGGCGGCCAACGCCACCAAGAAGCACGGGGTGGCGGTGAAGTGCGCGACGATCACCCCGGACGAGGGGCGTGTCAAGGAATTCAAGTTGAAGCAGATGTGGAAGAGCCCCAACGGGACCATCCGCAACATCCTCGACGGCACCATCTTCCGCGAGCCGATCATCTGCAAGAACGTGCCGCGCTTGATTCCCCATTGGGACAAGCCGGTGGTCGTGGCACGCCACGGCTTCGGCGACCAGTATCGCGCGAGCGAGATCAAGTTCGACGGCCCCGGCACGCTTACCATGACCTTCACCCCGAAGGACGGCGGTCCGCCCATCGTGAAGGAGGTCTTCCAGGCTCCCGCAGCCGGCATCTCGATGGCGATGTACAACCTGGACGAATCGATCCGCGGATTTGCGCGGGCGTGCTTCAACTACGCGCTGAACCGCGGCTATCCCGCCTACCTCTCCACCAAGAACACGATCCTGAAGGTCTACGACGGGCGCTTCATGATCCTGTTCCAGGAGATCTACGACGCCGAGTTCCGCGCGCGCTTCGAGGCGGCGAGCCTGAAAGACCTCCTTCACGATGGGCGGACCGCCGTCCTTCGGGGTGAAGGTCATGGTAAGCGTGCCGGGG
>JANNKG010000022.1:0-8166 GCA_031396185.1 Burkholderiales bacterium
GTCTCGCGGGCGATCTTCATTTGCTGCTCGAGCTCGCGGAACTCGAGCACCAGGCGCGGGACTCCCGGGGCCTCGACCGGGCTGATGATGCAATGCAGGTGCTCCGGATAACCCCCGACTTCGAGCAGCAGGTCGTTGTCGTTGAAGCCCGCCTCGCGGGCGAGCCCCTGTTCGAGGCGCTCGACGAACTCCTCGTTGCCGGGGAGCGCCTGGCCGAAAGCCGCGCCCACGATGTGGGTACGGGCCTGCGCAAACAGCGTCTCGGCGGCGGGATTCGCGTAGGTCACGGTGAGGCTCTCGTCGAGGAGGAGGACGGCAGTGGATAGCAGGTCGAGGCCCCCGTAGGCGATCACGGCGGGCTCGAAAGGTAAAAAGCAATTAGCGCGCCAGCCATTGCGGCGGGCGCGTCGGCGGGAAGGGGATGCCGGAAGAGGGGACTGCTCGAGGCTAGGGCTTCAGCGCGCCGAGTTCCTTCTTGAGCGCCTCGATATTCTTCTCGTGCTCGGCGGCGGTGGCTTGCAGGCCGCGGATGCGTCCCGAGGCCTTGTCGATGTTGGAGCGGAACTCGGAGAGCTGCGCCGGGGTGGGCTCGGAAGTCTGCTGCGCGAGGCGAACCGCCGCCACCAGCTGCGGATTCTGTTGCTCCTGCAGGACCGAGGAGCGCAGGACGGCGAGCGACTCCTCCTCGCTCTTCAGCTCCCCTTCCAGGATCCTGCGTCGCTCGGCATCCCGGCGCTTCTGCAATTGCGGCTCCACGGACATCGAGGCGAGCATCGGCCGGGCGGTATTCACGGGAGTCACGATCGCCACGGCCGCGCGAGCTTCCGAGCGGGGTTCGTCGGGCTTGTCCGAGGACACCATCGGCGACGGCGCACCCACGCGGCTGACCAGCACCGCCGCAGGCGCGGGGATCGTCGTGATCGGATCGAGCTCCATCACCACCGCGCCCTTCATGGGCTTGTTCGAGTAGGTGATCCGGCCACTGTCGTCGACGTGCTTGTAGATGGTCGTTTGGGCGAACGCCGGTGTCGACGCCACGATCGCCATTGCCGCGATCCAGACGGTCTTCATGCCGTACTCCCTTTCGCGAAAGCGGAAGGGAAGAATAGGCAACGGTCATGGAAAAAGCAACAAGATCAAGGGGATATGCGACTGCACCCCCCACAGGTTGTGGTCGCGGCGAGCCTAAGGCACAAGTCGCGCCCCAGGCCGCCGCGCTCAAGCGCCGGCTTCAGGAGGAGTAGTACATGTCGAACTCGACGGGGTGCGTGGTCATGCGGAAGCGTTGCACCTCCTCGTACTTCAACGCGATATAGGCATCGATCATGTCGTCGCTGAAGACCCCGCCGCGGGTGAGAAACGCCCGATCGCTATCGAGGTTCACGAGCGCCTCGTCGAGCGAAGCACACGGGTGCGGCACCTTCGCGGCTTCCTCGGGCTCGAGGTCATAGAGGTTCTTGTCGAGCGGATCGCCCGGGTGGATCTTGTTCTGCACTCCGTCCAGGCCCGCCATCAGCAATGCGGCGAAGCACAGGTACGGATTGGCGGTCGGATCCGGAAAACGCACCTCGACGCGGCGGCCCTTGGGGCTCGACACGAACGGGATGCGGCACGAGGCCGAGCGATTGCGCGCGGAGTAGGCCAGGTTGATCGGCGCTTCGAAGCCCGGCACCAGGCGCTTGTACGAATTGGTGCCGGGGTTGGTGATCGCGTTCAACGCCTTGGCGTGCTTGATGACGCCGCCGATGTAGTAGAGCGCAAAGTCCGACAGGCCCGCATAGCCATCTCCCGCAAACAGGTTATGCCCGCCCTTCCACACCGACTGGTGCACGTGCATGCCCGAGCCGTTGTCGCCCACCACCGGCTTGGGCATGAAGGTCGCGGTCTTGCCGTAGGAGCGCGCCACGTTCCAGACGGTGTACTTGAGGATCTGCAGCCAGTCGGCGCGTTTCACCAGCGTATTGAACTTGGTGCCGATCTCGCACTGGCCGGGGGCTGCGACCTCGTGGTGGTGCACCTCGACCTCGACGCCCTGCTCTTCGAGCGCGAGGCACATCGCCGAGCGCATGTCCTGCAGCGAATCGACCGGCGGCACGGGGAAGTAGCCCCCCTTTACCGGCGGGCGGTGGCCGAGGTTGCCGCCTTCGAACTTGGAATCGGTCGACCAGGGCGCTTCCTCGGAGTAGATCTTCACCGAGCTGCCCGACATGTCGACCCCTCCATTCCACCGCGTCGAACACGAAGAACTCGGGCTCGGGGCCGAAGTAGGCGATGTCGCCGAGGCCCGAGCTCTTGAGGTAGGCCTCGGCTTTCCTCCCGATCGAGCGCGGGTCGCGTTCGTAGCCCTTCATGGTGGACGGCTCGAGTACATCGCACGAGAGCACCAGCGTGGGCTCGTCGTAGAACGGGTCCATGCGCGCCGAATCCGGATCCGGCATCAGCAGCATGTCGGAGGCTTCGATGCCCTTCCAACCGGCGATCGACGAACCGTCGAACGCGTGGCCATCCTTGAACTTCGCTTCATCGAAGAACTTCTGGGGAACGGTGACGTGCTGCTCCTTGCCCTTGGTATCGGTAAATCGCAGGTCGACGAACTTGACCTCGTTTTCCTTGATTGTCTTGAACACGTCGGCGACGACTGCGGATGCCATTTGTTTCTCCTGATTGGTGGTTATGCCCAGAAATGGGGAACGGACGGCTGAAGGGGCCCGATCGATGCGGGATTAGCGAGAAACATGCCACGCGAGGGGTCCTCTATCTCCTTGAATTGAGTTGCGTTTATGCAGAAATTTTAGCGGGTGTGCACTAAAATAGTGCCTCAGTCGCGAGCCCGCACCATCATAGAGCAAGTGGCCAATGGCGTCGCCATACTATATAAGTTGGGACCCGCCAATTTTCCAAGCTACCGCGTCGCTCCGATGGATCGTTACGTCGTCATCGGCAATCCCGTCTCCCACAGCCTGTCGCCCGAGATCCATGCGCGCTTTGCCGCATCGCTCGGCGAGCGCATCGCGTACGGCAAGCTGCTCGCTCCCCTCGATCGGTTCGCAGCCTTCGCGGAGCATTTCTTCGAGGCGGGTGGCCACGGCGCCAACGTGACCTTGCCGTTCAAGGTCGAGGCGTTCCGCTTTGCGCCCTCGTCAAGCGCGCGCGCGCGCGCCGCGGGCGCGGCGAACTTCCTCCAGCGCCGCGGCGACGCCGTTTACGCCGACAACACCGATGGCGCGGGGCTCGTCGCAGACCTTACGCGCAACCTCGACCTCGAGCTGCGCGGCCGGCGGATCGTGGTGCTTGGGGCGGGCGGTGCCGCGCGCGGCGTGATCGGCCCGCTGCTCGCACTCGAGCCCGTCGCGCTCCAGATCGCCAATCGCACAGCGGCGAGGGCCCGCGAGCTTGCGCTGGCCTTTTCGCCGTATGGCCCGGTAAGCGCGCTCGACTGGGGCGAGCTTGACCAGGCGTCCCCGACGCTCGTGATCAACGCCACCTCCACATCCACGCGCGGCGAGCCGCTCGAGATTCCGCCACGGATCCTGGGCCCCGGGGTATTCGCCTACGACATGGCGTACGGCCCCGCCGCGGGGGCTTTCCTCGAGCGTGCCCGCCTCGGAGGCGCACGCGCATCCGACGGCCTGGGGATGCTGGTGGAGCAGGCGGCCGAATCGTTTTTCCTGTGGCGCGGCCGGCGACCCGAGACGCCCGCGATCCTCGCGGAATTGCGGGCGCGCGCGACATGAGGAAGCTCTTCGCCTTTTTCGGCTGGCTGGCACTTGCGCTGGCCGGAATTTTCCTCGCGGTCCAGCTCTCCTTCCTCGCGCGGGTCTGGTGGTGGAAGGACCATAATCCGCAGTCGACCGCGTTCATGGAGGCGAGCCTCGAGCGGCTTCGCGCGAAGAAGCCGGAGGCGACGCTGCGCCACGCGTGGGTGCCCTACGATCGCATTTCGCCCGCGCTCAAGCGGGCGATCGTGGTGGCCGAGGACTCGCGCTTCGCTGAGCATGAGGGCTTTGACTGGGATGCGATCGAGAAGGCGCTTGAGAAGAATCGCAAGAAGGGCAAGGTGGTGGCGGGCGCATCCACCATCTCGCAGCAGCTCGCCAAGAACCTTTTCCTGTCGGCCGACCGGACCCCCTGGCGCAAGGGCCAGGAGGCACTGATCACCGTGATGATCGAGCAGGTGATGGACAAGCGCCGCATCCTGGAGATCTACCTGAACGTGATCGAGTGGGGCGATGGCGTGTTCGGCGCCGAAGCCGCGGCGCGCCATTACTACGCGACCAGCGCCGCCAGCATCGGGCCGGAGGCCGCGGCGCGGCTTGCCGCCATCGTTCCGAATCCGCGCTTCTACGACCGCAATCGCAGCACCTCGTGGATCACCCGCAAGACCCAGGTAATCCTCGCGCGCATGCCCGCGGCCGAGCTGCCATGAGTCCGCCCGCGTTGCGCCCGACCGAGGACGCTCCGGAGCCGCACGAGCACCTCGAAGCCGTCGAGCGGCTGCTGGCCCGCCGCCATGGCGACGAGCGATTCGACGAGCCGGCGCTGGTCGTCGAAGTCCAGGCTCTGCTCGAGCAACTGCACCCTGCCGACGTCGCCTACGTCCTCGAGCGCTTGCCGCTCGAGGACCGGGTGTTCGCCTGGCGCCGGGTCCGCAGCGACCGCGACGGCGAAATCCTGCTGGAAGTCTCCGATGCCGTCCGCGAGACGCTGCTCGAGGACATGGACAGCGCCGAAATTGTCGCCGCCGCCCAGAACCTCGATGCCGACGAGATCGCCGACCTCGCGCCCGACCTGTCCGACGAGGTGGTGCAGGACATCATCGAGGCCCAGGACGTCGAGGACCGCGCCGAGCTGCAGGCGGCGTTATCTTTCCCGGAGGGCACGGTCGGCGCGTTGATGGACTTCGAGGTGGTGACCATCCGCGAGGACGTCAATTGCGAAGTCGCGCTTCGCTACCTGCGCCGCTTCGACGAACTGCCCCACCAGACCGACGCGGTGTACGTGGTAGACCGCGAGGAGCGCCTGCTGGGGTCGCTGCCGCTCAACCGGCTGCTGGTGACCGATCCTGAAGTCGAGGTGGCCGGGCTCTACGACCGGGAGGTCACGTCCTTCGGCCCGGAGGACGACGCCGACGAGGCGGCGCAGGCCTTCGACCGCTACGACCTGATCTGCGCGCCGGTGCTCGACGCCCAATCACGGGTGATCGGCCGGGTCACCGTCGATACGGTGCTCGAGTACGTGCGCGAGCGCCAGGAGCAGCAGGACTTCGGCAAGGTGGGCCTGCGGGAGGAGGAAGACATCTTCTCGAGCGTCTGGGCGAGCGCGAAGAACCGCGGCCCGTGGCTTGCGTTGAACCTCTGCACCGCATTCTTCGCCTCGCGCGTGGTCGGCGCATTCGAGGGATCCATCGAAAAACTGGCGGCGCTCGCCGCGCTGATGCCGATCGTGGCAGGCATCGGCGGAAACTCCGGCAACCAGACCACTACCCTCATCGTGCGCTCCCTGGCGCTTGGGCAGGTGAGTTCGGCCAACGCGCGCCGGCTGCTGATGAAGGAGCTCGGCATTGCCGTGCTCAACGGCGTCATCTGGGGCGGGGTCCTCGGCATCGTCACCTACCTCCTGTACCGCAACGTGGCCCTCGGAGGGGTGATGGCGCTCGCGATGCTGCTCAACCTCGTGGTGGCCTCGCTCGCCGGGATCTTCATTCCGCTCGCGATGGAGCGTTTCGGCCGCGACCCGGCCGTGGGCTCGAGCGTGTTCCTCACGTTCGTAACCGACAGCATGGGATTCTTCATCTTCCTGGGCCTGGCCACGCTGTTCCTGCTCTAGGCGGCGCCCGAGGCGGTACGAGGGGGGTGGAACGGGGAAACTTCAGCCCGCTTGCGAGGCGCTACCCGGCCGTACTGCTGACCGCATGCGCGGAACCGGTCGGGTCGCGCCTCGTATTCGGGTCCAGCCATCCGGCTGTCGGGAGCGAACCCCCTTCAGCTCATCGGCTTGATCAGCGGCGTGATTACCGGGGTGACCGCAGGAGCCATCATCGGCTTCATCGGGGCCGCCACCTTCATCGCCGGCTTTCTCTTCGCCGCTTTCCTGGCTGGCTTCTTCTTCTTTGCAGCTTTCTTGGAAGATTTCTTCTTTGCAGGTTTCTTAGAAGACTTCTTCTTCGCAGCTTTCTTCTTGGAAGACTTTTTCTTCGCAGCTTTCTTCTTAGACGTCTTCTTCTTTGCTACGCGCTTCTTCGCAGTCTTCTTTTTTGCAGTCTTTTTCTTGGCGGTTTTTTTCTTCGCAGCTTTTTTCTTCGCAGCCATGGTTCGACTCCTTTTCAATGTTGGACCGAGTGTGTCGTGCGCGAAGCCCGGAGGCCTCTTATCGCACTACCAAGCTTCGATTTCGCATCGAACGAGATTGGTGAAGCGATTCTATGGCGAAGCGCTCATGTCAAGCGTGACTATTTGGCTCGACTCGCGACTGATTGGTAGCGAGGCGACACCAATGAAGCCGTTTCGGGAGTTTTTATCGCGCCGCCGCGCGCTTTCAGGCTTTTGCGAGGCCGCGCTCGAGCGCGAACAGCTGCTCCACGCTCTCACGCGCGCGCACTTCGTAGGCTCGCCCGTCGTCTACGAGGATCTCACAGGGGCGAGGGCGCGAGTTGTAGTTCGATGCCATCGCCATGGCGTAAGCGCCAGCCGACAGGATCGCGAGCAGGTCTCCCGCTTCGATGGCTAGGGCGCGGTCGACGCCGAGGACATCGGCTGATTCGCATACCGGCCCCACTACGTCGTAGCGCTCCTGCCTGCGTGCGCCGGTGGCGCCTACGGCGACGATGTCGTGCCAGGCGGCGTACAGCGCTGGGCGGATCAGCTCGCTCATGGAGGCGTCCACCACCGCGAAACGCTTCGCCTTGTCGAGCTTCAGGTACTCCACGCGGGTGAGGAGCGCGCCTGCGTTTCCCACGATCGCCCGCCCGGGCTCGAGGAGAACCTGCAGCGCGTGCCCGGAGAAGCGCTGGACCAGGCGGCGGCAGTACGCCGCGATGTCCGGCGGCGCCTCGTCCTTGTAGCGGATGCCGAAGCCACCGCCGAGATCGACGTGCTCGAGCGTGGTGCCTTCGGCGCCGAGGGCCGCCACCAGCTCCATCACGCGCTCGAGCGCCTCGTCGAGCGGCGCGGTCTCCAGGATCTGGGAGCCGATGTGGCAGTCGATGCCGGTCACGTGAAGGTTCGGCAGTCGGGCGGCGTGGCGGTAGGCTTCGAGCGCATGGCCGTGGGGAATGCCGAACTTGTTGCCCGCCAGGCCGGTGGAGATATAGGGATGGGTGCGCGCGTCGACGTCGGGGTTGATGCGCAGCGACACCGGTGCCCGCAGCCCGAGCGAGCCCGCCACGGTGTCCAGGCGATCGAGCTCGGGCTCGCTCTCGACGTTGAAGCATTTTATTCCCGCGGCGAGCGCGGCGCGCATCTCCGCCTCCGACTTGCCCACGCCCGAGAAGATCACGCGGTCAGCGGTTCCGCCCGCGGCGAGCACGCGCGCGAGCTCGCCGCCCGAGACGATGTCGAAACCCGCTCCCAGGCGCGCCAGCGCTTCGAGCACCGCCAGGTTGGAGTTGGCCTTCACCGCGTAGCACACGAGGTGCGGGACGCCGGCGAGGCCGGTGTCGAACTCGCGGAACGCGCCCTCGATCAAGGCGCGCGAATAGACGTAGCAGGGAGTTCCGAAGCGCTCGGCAATGCTGGCGAGGCTGACGCCGTCGAGCGCGAGCTCGCCGTTGACGCGCGCAAACCCGCCGCTCATGGCGTCGCGGGCGCGGCTTTCCCGGCTTCGGACTTGCCGGGGATCGGTTCGGGAAGCTTGAGCGGGCCCTTCTGCCCGCAGCCCGCGAGGGCGAGGGCGGTGGCGACCGCCATCAGGGCGCGTATCATGCCCGGCATTATGAACGAGACGGATTTCCATCGGGCGGTCGACGTGGTGCTGGGGCGCATCGAGACCGCGGTCGAGGCGACCGCCACGCTCGACGTCGACCTGGAGAGCGGCATCCTCACCATCACCTGCCCCGACGACACGCGCGTCATCGTCAACCGCCAGACGCCGAATCGTGTAATCTGGGTCGCGGCCCGCTCCGGCGGCTTCCATTTCACCGCGGGCGAGGGCGCGTGGCGCGACACCCGC
>JANNKG010000049.1:0-2231 GCA_031396185.1 Burkholderiales bacterium
GCGTCGGAGGACTTCCCGTCCTGGTGCAGCGCGAGGCCGAGGTTGTTGAGGGCGTCGGGGTTGCCCGGGTCCAGCGCCGCTGCCCGCTGGAAGCTCGCCAGCGCTTCGTCGGCGCGGCCGGTTTCGCGCAGCACCACGCCCAGGTTGTTGATCGCGGGGACGTTGCGCGGCTCGTTCTGCAGCACCCGCCGGAAGCTCGCCTCGGCGGCGCGAAGGTCGCCGCGCTCCAGGTGGAGAACGCCCTCGTGATAGCGAACTGCAGGGTGCTCGGGATCGAGCGCGAGCGCCGTGATCGTGGCCCGCATCGCATCCTCGCCGGCACCGAGCTTGCGGCGCGCCTGGGCGAGATGCAGCCATGCCGGAAGGGATCGGGGGTCGATCGCCACGGCGCGTTCGAGATCACGTTGCGCATCCTCGTCGCGGCCCGCCTGCATCAACACCTGCGCGCGGTTGTCGAGGAATGCGCCATTGCGCGGCTCGGCCTCGAGCGAGCGGTCGAGTAGCCGCAAGCCCTCCGCGCCACGCCCGGTAGTGGCGAGGATGAATCCCAGCGAATGCAGTGCAGTCGCGTTGCGCGGCTCGACCTCGAGGAGCGCGCGGAAAGCGGCCTCGGCCTCCGCGAGCTGGCCGCCGCGAAAGAGCGCCATCGCCGCTCGCTCAGGACGCGAGGAGGCCATCGATGCGCGCGAGCGCCTTGTCCCAGGTATCAAGCTCCGGCGCGGTCACCACCTCGACCGAGGGATACCAGAGGCTCTTGCCGCCAGCCCCTGGAACCCAGTAGTGAAACGGCGAGGCCGCGCCCAGGTAGACCAGCCAGGTGCGCTTGCCCAGGCCGCCGGCGAGATGCGCCGTCACATTGCTGGTGGTGACCACCAGGTCGCACGCCCCGATGGCCGCCAGCACGCCGTCGATGTCGTTGAAGAGATCGAGGCCTTCAATGCGATCGAGCCTCCCCCCGGCGCGGGCGAACTCCTCTCGCTCGGCTTCGGTGTCGCCATACTGCAAGTCGAGCAACCGGATATCCGATCGCCGCGACAACGGCCCGAACGCCGCGAGCGGGGCCGACTTGCGGCGCGCGAGCTTGCCGCGCACCTTCGGCTGGAAGCTGCGCCAGGAGATCCCGATGCGGCGCGAAGTGGCCGCAAGGCGATCGCGAAATTCGGCCACGCGCACCGCGTCGGCGGCGAGCACCGCTTGCGGTTGTGCGGCGAAGCTTTCGAGGTCGGGACGCACCAGGCCTGGCAGCGAGCCCAGGGCGAGCTCCCGGTCGCAGCGCGAGAACGCGGCCGCGGAATCCTCGGCGCTGCACACCTCCCAGTTCGGATGGGCGCGCTCGAGGGCGGGTACCAGGCGGCGATCGACCTCGACCACGAACGCCTGGTCGCGAGCTTCGAGCGCGGGCAGCAGCGTCGTGTAAAGCAGTTGGTCGCCGAGGCCCTGCTCGCGCCAGATCGCGATGCGATGGCCGCGGGCCCAGTCGCCGGCCACAAAGCGCGGCAATGCCAACGGGCGGCGCGGCGTGACCGGCGGCACGGTGTCGAAGCGGGCCTCGGCCAACTCCCAGCCGCTCGCGAACTCGAAGCGGTTCAGGTGCGCGATGGCGAGGTTATAGGAAGCGCGCGCCAGGCGCGGGTTGGCTTCGAGCGCGCGGCGATAAAGATCCATGGCCGCTTCGCGCTGCCCGCCCTCCTCGAGGAGGAACCCCATGTTGTTGATCGCGTCCGCGTGCCCCGGGTCCAGTGCCAGGGCGCGCTCGTAATTCGCAGCCGCGGCATCGCGATCGCCGCGGTCCTGGTGCAGCAAGCCAAGATTGTTGTACCCGTCGGCACTTTCCGGCTGGAGGGCGATCACCGCGGCGTAGGATTGCTCCGCCTCATCCCAGCGCCCCAAGGCGGCGTGCGCGTTGCCCAGGTTGGTGAGTGCCTCGTGGGAGTCGGGCCGGGCCGCGAGCGCGCGGCGATAGCACGCGATCGCATCGTCGTAGCGGTGGCGCGCGAAATGCGCGATGCCGAGGTTGTTGAGGGCGCCCACGGAATCGGGCTTGAGCGCGACGGCGCGCTCGAGGAGCGGGATCGCCTCCTCGATTCGCCCTGCCTCGCGCAGCGCCGCCCCCCAGTTGGAATGCGCGTCGGCAAAGCGCGGATCGTGGCGGACCGCCAGCGCGTACTGCTCGAAGGCCTCGTCCATCCGGCCCGCGGAACGCAGTGCGTTGCCGAGGTTGTTGAGCGCCG
>JANNKG010000377.1:0-1761 GCA_031396185.1 Burkholderiales bacterium
ACCCTCTTCAACGCCGGGACGCTGCGCTCGCAGCTGTCCTCGTGCTACCTCACCACCGTTGCCGACGACCTGGACGGGATCTATGAAGCCATCAAGGAAAACGCGCTCCTCAGCAAGTTCGCCGGCGGACTCGGAAACGACTGGACGCCGGTGCGCGCCCTGGGTTCCTACATCAAGGGTACCAATGGAAAATCACAGGGTGTGGTTCCGTTCCTCAAGGTCGTCAACGACACCGCGGTCGCGGTAAACCAGGGCGGCAAGCGCAAGGGTGCGGTGTGTTGCTACCTCGAGGCGTGGCACCTGGATATCGAGGAGTTCCTCGAGCTCCGGAAGAACACCGGCGACGACCGCCGCCGCACCCACGACATGAACACCGCCAACTGGATTCCGGACCTCTTCATGAAGCGGGTGATGGAAGGCGGCGAGTGGACCCTCTTCTCGCCCTCCGACGTGCCCGACCTCCACGACAAATTCGGCAAGGCGTTCGAGGCGGCTTACGTCGTCTACGAGAAGAAGGCCGCGCGCGGTGAGTTGAAGCTCCACAAGAAGATTCCGGCGCAGAGCCTGTGGCGCAGGATGCTCACGATGCTGTTCGAGACCGGGCATCCCTGGATCACCTTCAAGGACGCCGCCAACATCAGGAGCCCGCAGCAGCACGTGGGCGTGGTGCACTCCTCCAACCTCTGCACCGAGATCACGCTCAACACCAATAGCGAAGAGATCGCGGTGTGCAACCTGGGCTCGGTCAACCTGCTGGCCCACCTCAAGGACGGCAAGCTCGACCACGTGAAGCTGCAGAGGACGATCACCACTGCCATGCGCATGCTCGACAACGTGATCGACATCAACTACTACGCGGTGAGGAAGGCGCACGACTCGAACAAGCGCCACCGCCCCGTGGGCCTGGGCATCATGGGCTTCCAGGATTCGCTGCACGAGCTGCGCATTGCCTATGCGAGCGACGCCGCGATGGAGTTCGCCGACCGCTCGATGGAGGCGGTCTGCTACTTCGCCTACTGGGCCTCGACCGAGCTCGCGAAGGAACGCGGCCGTTATTCCACCTTCCCCGGCTCGCTCTGGGACAAGGGCATCCTGCCGCACGATTCCCTCAAGATGCTGCTCGACGAGCGCGGCGGCTACGTGGAAGTGGACATGTCGGAGTCGATGGACTGGAACAAGCTGCGCGCCCGCATCAAGGAGCACGGCATGCGCAATTCCAACTGTGTCGCGATCGCGCCGACGGCGACCATCTCCAACATCATCGGCGTGTCGGCCTCGATCGAGCCGAACTACCAGAACCTGTTCGTGAAGTCGAACCTGTCGGGCGAGTTCACGGTGGTGAACGAGTACCTGGTGCGCGATCTCAAGAAGCTCGGGATGTGGGACTCGGTGATGGTCAACGACCTGAAGCACTTCGATGGCTCGATCGGCAAGGTCGATCGCGTGCTGCAGGAGCTGCGCAGCCTCTACGCCACCGCGTTCGAGGTGGACGCCAAGTGGCTGGTGGAGGCGGGTGCGCGCCGGCAGAAGTGGATCGACCAGGCCCAGTCGCTCAACATCTACATGGCGGGCGCCTCCGGCAAGAAGTTGGACGAAACCTACAAGCTTGCATGGCTGCGTGGCCTCAAGACCACGTATTACCTGCGCACGCTGGCAGCCACCTCGGCGGAGAAATCCACCGGCAAGGGCGGCGAGCTGAATGCGGTGACTGCGGGCGGAATGACCACGGCCGCGGCGGGTGCGGGCGAAGGTTCGTCGGAC
>JANNKG010000378.1:0-6905 GCA_031396185.1 Burkholderiales bacterium
GAGGTCGCGCTTGAGGATCTCGATGGCGGGCAGGAAGCGCGCGCGCGCTGCAGGCCGTTCGGATAGAGCTCGTCGGGCCGGTAGTTGGAGGTCATCACCAGGACCACGCCCTTGTCGATCAGGAGCTCGAGCAGTCGCGCGAGAATCATCGCATCGGCGATGTCGCTCACGTGGAACTCATCGAAGGCGAGCAGCCGCAGCTCGTGCTCGATCTCAGTGGCGATGGTGTCGAGCGGATCCTCCTGGCCCGTCAGCGCCCGCATGCGCGCGTGGATCTCGCGCATGAACTCGTGGAAATGCACGCGTCGCTTGCGGCGGTGCCGGGAGACCTTGAAGAAGGCGTCCATCATCAATGACTTGCCGCGGCCCACCCCGCCCCAGATATAGACGCCTCGCGGCGGCTTGCGCCCGGCACCGAGGTTCGTCACCAGGCGGTTCAGCTTGCCGGCGCGGTACTGGCGGTACTCCTCGAGCTCCTCGAACAGTCGCTGCAGCTCGCCCAGGACCTTCAGCTGCTCGCTGTCGGTCTCGAAGTCGCTGCGCTGGCTGAAGTGCCAGTACCACTCGAGCGGGCCGCCGAATTCGCTCGCATCGACCTCCTCGTCGCGGGCGCCATCGGGCGGGGGCAAATTTTCGGCGGGGTGCATCACATGTTCAGCGCCCGCTTGTCCACGTTCAACGCGGCCTCGCGGATCACTTCGGAAAGGGTCGGGTGGCCGTGGGTGATGCGCGCGATGTCCTCCGCGGCGCCGGCGAACTCCATCGTCGTCACGCCCTCCTGGATCAAGTCGGAGGCGCGGGCATGGATGATATGCATGCCGAGCACCCGGTCGGTTGCCGCCTCGGCCACGATCTTCACGAAGCCGGCGGGCTCGTTGATCCCGAGGGCGCGCCCGTTGATCGAGAACGGGAATTGGCCGGTCTTGACCGCGATACCCTCGGCCTTCGCCTGCTGCTCGGTCTTGCCGACCCAGGCGATTTCGGGCGAGGTGTAGATGATCCAGGGAATGGTGTTGTAGTCGAGGTGCGGCTTCTGGCCGGCGATGATCTCGGCCACCATCACGCCTTCGTCTTCGGCCTTGTGCGCCAGCATCGGTCCCCGCACCACGTCGCCGATGGCATAGACGTTGGGCAGGCTGGTGCGGCAGTGGTCGTCGACCTCGATGAAGCCGCGCGCGTCGACCTTGAGTCCGATTGCGCCAGCGCCCAGGCCGTCGGTGTTGGGCACGCGTCCGACCGACACGATCAAACGGTCGCACTCGAGCTTGAGCGCCGCGCCGCCCTTGTCGGCGTACTCCACCGTGATGCCGGCCTTCTTCACCGCCACCTTGCCGATCTTCACGCCGAGCGAGATCGCGAGCCCCTGCTTGGTGAACTGCTTCCAGGCTTCCTTGGAAACCGCCTCGTCGCAGGCACCGAGAAAATTCGGCAATGCCTCGAGGATCGTGACCTCCGAGCCCAGGCGGCGCCACACGCTGCCGAGTTCCAGCCCGATCACGCCCGCGCCGATCACGCCGAGGCGCTTGGGCACCGACGCAAAGGCGAGCGCGCCTTCGTTGTCGCACACGAGATCGTTGTCGACGGCGATGCCCGGGAGGTGGCGCGCTTTGGACCCGGTCGCGACGATCACGTGCTTCGCCTGGATCGTCTCCTTGCCGGCCTCGATCGAATAGACCTCGCCGCCGCCCACGAACTTGCCCATTCCCTGAAGCCACGTGATCTTGTTCTTCTTGAAGAGGTACTCGACTCCCTGGGTCATCTTGGTGACGATCGCGTCCTTGCGAGCCTGCATGCGCGCGACGTCGAGCTTCACGCCCGTGACGGTGATGCCGTGGGCCTCGAGGTGGTGCCCGGCCTTTTCGTACTCCTCGGAAGAGGCGAGCAGCGCCTTCGACGGGATGCAACCCACGTTCAGGCACGTCCCACCGAGTGCGAGCTCGCCCCTGGAGTTGGTCCAGCCCTCGATGCAGGCGGTGGTAAATCCGAGCTGTGCGGCGCGTACCGCGGCGATGTAGCCGCCGGGGCCGGCGCCGATGACGACTACGTCGAAGGTTTGCGCCATGGGATATCCGTTATTTGAGCCAGAGGCGGGCAATGTGCACGCCGAGTCCGGCGCAGAGTCCCGCCGCAAGCGGCGGAACGTTGCGCAGCAGGAGGGGAGAATGTTTCACCAGCTTGAGCAGCCAGAAGGTCACCGCCACCGCCACACCGACCGCGAGGGAGACCGAGACGTGCCGCGGCAGGTACAGGGCGAGCACCGCGTTGAGGAACACCGCGAGAAAGCCCACCAGCAGCGAGCCCGCGACGAAGAAGAACAGGCGGCGCGCGAGCACCGCGGGCTTGAACCTGCCGCGGCGCGCCACTCAGACGTCCAGCAACAGGCGCGCCGGATCCTCGAGCGCTTCCTTGATCGCCACCAGCGACAGCACCGCCTCGCGGCCGTCGATGATGCGGTGATCGTAGGACATCGCCAGGTAGTTCATCGGACGCACCACCACCAGGCCGTTCTCGACCACCGCGCGCTCCTTGGTGGCGTGCACGCCGAGTATCGCGCTCTGCGGCGGATTGATGATCGGGGTGGAGAGCATCGAGCCGAACACGCCGCCGTTGGAGATCGAGAACGTGCCGCCGGTCAGCTCCTCGAGCGTGATCTTGCCGTCCTTGGCGCGGCGGCCGAAGTCGGCGATCGCCTGCTCGATCCCGGCGATCGACATCTGGTCGGCGTCGCGCAGGATGGGAACCAGCAGGCCGCGCTCGCTGCCGACCGCGATGCCGATGTCGAAGTAGCCGTGGTACACGATGTCCGTACCGTCGATGGACGCGTTGACCACCGGATACTTGCGCAGCGCGTGGACGACGGCCTTCACGAAGAACGACATGAAGCCCAGCTTCACCCCATGGTCGCGCTCGAACTTCTCCTTGTAGCGATTGCGCAGCTCCATCACCGGCGCCATGTTGACCTCGTTGAAGGTCGTGAGGATCGCGGCAGTGGATTGTGACTGGACCAGCCGCTCGGCAACCCGCTGGCGCAGGCGCGACATCGGTACGCGTTGCTCGCCGCGGGAGCCGGCCGGGATCTGCACCGGTGCCGGGGCCGGCTTGGCGGACTGCGCCGGAGCGGGCGTGGCGGCCGGCGCGCCCATGACGTCCGCTTTCGTGACTCGTCCGTCGCGGCCAGTACCTTGGACCGAAGCGGTATCGACGCCCTTCTCGGCGGCGATCTTGGCAGCGGCGGGCGAGGCTGCATTCGTTGATTGGGTCCCCGCCGGAGCCTGCCCCCGAGCGCCTTTATCGGGGGCGGGGACGACGGCTTGCTTCTCCGCGGCCGGCGCGACGGCGCTTGCCGTCGCTTTCCCCTCCGTGTCGATCACCGCGATCACCTCGCCGCTGGTCACGCTCTCCCCGTCCTTCTTGACGATCCTGGCGAGCACGCCGTCCACCGGTGCGGGCAGCTCGATGACCACCTTGTCGGTCTCCACGTCGATCAGGTTCTCGTCGCGCTTGACCGCTTCGCCCGCCTTCTTGCGCCAGGCGACGAGGGTGGCCTCGGAGACCGATTCGGAGAGTTGCGGGATCTTGACTTCAACTTGCATGGGAATTCCTTTTTATGCAGCTTCTTTCTTGGACGCTGCATCGAGGCCGAGCGCTGCTTCGACCAGCGCCTTTTGCTGCTCGTTATGCAGCTGGAGGTATCCCACCGCGGGCGACGCCGACGAGGTCCGCCCCGCGTACGAGAGCGCCTGATCGGCGCGCAGGTGGCGCAGGAGGTAGTGCTGGATGCGGTGCCATGCGCCCTGGTTCCCCGGCTCTTCCTGGGCCCACACGATGCTCTTGGCATTCGGGTAGACCTCGAGTTGGGCTGCGAACTCGTCGTGCGGAAACGGGTAGAGCTGCTCGATGCGCACGATCGCGATGTCGTCGATGGCGCGCTTGGCGCGCTCGGCGGCGATGTCGTAGTAGACCTTGCCCGCGCAGAAGACCACGCGCTTCACCTTCTTCGCGGCGATCTTCTCGACCTCCGGGATGATCACCTGGAAGCCGCCGCCGGCGAGGTCGCCGATGGGCGAGGCCGCCTCCTTCTTGCGCAGCAGGCTCTTGGGCGTCATCACGATGAGCGGTTTTCTCATCGGCCGCACGACCTGGCGGCGGATCATGTGGAAGAACTGCGCCGCGGTCGAGGGCACGCACACCTGCATGTTGTGCTCGGCGCACAGTTGCATGAAGCGCTCGAGGCGCGCCGAGGAGTGCTCCGGGCCCTGCCCTTCGTAGCCGTGCGGCAGGTAGAGCGTGAGGCCGCACATCCGGCCCCATTTCGCCTCGCCCGAGGCGATGAACTGGTCGATGACCACCTGGGCGCCGTTCACGAAGTCACCGAACTGCCCTTCCCAGATGACCAGCTCGTAGGGCTGGGCGGTGGCGTAGCCGTATTCGAAGCCGAGCACCCCTTCCTCCGACAGCAGCGAATCGATGACCACGAAGTTCGCCTGGCCCTGGCGCACATTCTGCAGAGGCGTGTAAACGCCCGCGTCCCACTTCTCTCGGTTCTGGTCGTGCAGCACGGCGTGGCGGTGGGCGAACGTGCCCCGCCCCGCGTCCTGGCCCGACAGGCGCACCGGGTGGCCTTCGTCCACGAGCGATGCGTAGGCGAGGTTTTCCGCCATGCCCCAGTCGAGCAACGCCTTGCCCTCGCCCATCTCGCGGCGCGCAGCCAGCAGGCGCTCGACCGAGGGATGGAGCTTGAAGTTGGCGGGGATGTCGGTCAGGCGCTGCGCCAACTGCTTCAGCTTCGCCGGCGGCACGGTGGTGTCGGCGCTCTGGCGCCAATCGACCCCGATATAGGGTGCCCAGTCGATCGCGAGCGCGGGCTTCAGGCCGTAGAGGATCTTCGGATTGGTGCCCTTGCCGGCGTCGAGCGCGGTACGCACGCTGGTCACCAACTCGTCGGCATAGCCGGCAGCGATCACGCCCTCCTTCTGGAGCTTGTCGGCGTAGAGCTTCCGCGTTCCCGGGTGCTGCGCGATTTTCTTGTACATCAGGGGCTGGGTGACGAACGGCTCGTCCTGCTCGTTGTGGCCGAGCCGGCGGAAACACACGAGGTCGATCACCACATCCTTGTGGAACTTGTGGCGGTACTCCTCGGCGATCGCGGCCACGAAGACGCAAGCCTCGGGGTCGTCGCCGTTCACGTGGAATACCGGCGCCTCGATCATCTTGGCGATGTCGGTGCAATAAAGCGACGAGCGCGCGTCGCGCGTATCCGACGTGGTGAAACCGATCTGGTTATTGACCACGATGTGCACGGTGCCGCCCGTCTTGTAGCCGCGAGTCTGCGACAGGGCCATGGTCTCCATCACCACTCCCTGGCCGGCGAACGCCGCGTCGCCGTGGATCAGCAGCGGCAACACCTGGTCGCCAGTGTGGTCCTTGCGACGGTGCTGGCGTGCGCGCACCGACCCCTCGACCACCGGGTTCACGATCTCGAGGTGCGATGGATTGAAGGCGAGTGTGAGGTGGACCGCGCCGCCGGCCGTCTTGATGTCGGAGGAGAAGCCCTGGTGGTACTTGACGTCGCCGGAGGACAGCTCGTGGGCGTGCTTGCCCTCGAACTCGGAGAAGAGATCGGCGGGAATCTTGCCGAGGTTGTTCACCAGCACGTTCAGGCGGCCGCGGTGGGCCATGCCGATCACGACCTCCTTGGCGCCGTGGGTGCCGGTGTTCTCGATCACGGTATCCAGCATCGGGATCATGCTCTCGCCGCCTTCGCCCGAGAAACGCTTTTGCCCGACGTAGCGCGTGTGCAGGTAGCGCTCCAGCGTCTCCGAGGCGGTAATCCGCTCGAGGACCCACTTCTTCTGCCCCGGAGTGAAGCTGGGCGTGGAAAGCGATCCCTCGAACTTCTTCTGGATCCAGCGCTTCTCGTCGGTCGACGAGATGTACATGTATTCGATACCGATCGTGCCGCAATAGGTCTTCTTCACCGACGCCACGATGTCGCGCAGCTTCATCGCGCCCTTGGCGCCCTGCCAGCTCCCCGGGGAGAACTCGCGATCCATGTCGGCGTCCATCAGCCCGTAGTAGGAGAGCTCGAGCTCGGGTACCGGGGTGCGCTCCAACCGCTTCAGCGGATCGAGCTGCGAGTAGCGCGAGCCCATCACGCGGTGCGCCCGGATGTACTGCAGCACCTTGAGGGCCTTCTCGTCCTGGGGAGCGGCGGGCGCCGCGGACCGCGCGGTCTTCGCACGCTGCTCGAACGCCGCGATCACCGGGCCGTGGGCCACGTCCTTGGCGCCCCCGCCCTGCTGCCACGCGTCGAACTCGGCACGCCAGGAGGCGTCGACCGACGCCGGGTCGGCGAGGTAGTTCTCGTAGAGCTCCTCGACATACGGCGCATTCGAGCCGAACAGGTTGGAGGACGCCTCGAAATCCTTCATCACGCTTGCCATCTGGAAATTCCTTTTTCCAAATCACCCTCTCCCCTGGGAGAGGGCGGGGAGAGGGTCATTTTCTCTTCGCGATGGGCACGACATCGCGCTGGGTCGGGCCGTTGTAGAGCTGCCGCGGTCGCCCGATCTTCTGCTCCGGGTCCGAGATCATCTCGTTCCATTGCGCGATCCAGCCCACGGTGCGGGCAAGCGCGAAGATGCAGGTGTGACCCACCTGGCACTGGCAACGTGGCGCAGGCGTCCCGCCTGCCCGTAGCGTGGGTTCTGATCGTGGCGCGGGCTTTCAGCCCGCGACTGCGGCCGATCCTGGCGCGAGCGGAACACGAGGCGCAGGCGTCCCGCCTGCACGTGGCGCGCGCCTCCGGCGCACGGACACCATCGCGCCGGCGGCTGGAAGGAGCGCCTCATGAAGGTCGCTTCCATCTACGGCCCCGTGCAGGAAGACCTCCGCCTCGTCGAGGA